>DASZZH010000022.1 GCA_035543335.1 Burkholderiales bacterium | reverse complement strand
AGGCCGACGTATTTGATTATATTGAGCGCTTCTATAACCCGCGGCGCCGGCATTCGACGCTCGGATATGTGAGCCCGATGGAGTTCGAAAACCAGATGCAATTAGCTTAGGTGGGTGTCCACCGAACCGGGTGCAGCCCAGTTCTCTGGCTTTGGCTATTTGGCTGCAGCCCAAGTTTCCTTCAGTTCCTCCACATGGTTCTTCGTCTGCGGTGCCCTTCTAACCTTGGCTGCATTAATATGGGGCAGGAAAAACAACTGGTTACTTGGAGAAAGTTTTTTATGTTGGCCACTTCTGACGGTGTGTGGTCGGCCTGCGTTACCGTGCCTAGAAAGACTATCGGTTTGGAGTTCAATGTTCCCGGAGAATTGTTTGTCGGCCAGGCTGCTGTTAAATTTGTATTGGAAGCGAATGACCATCAATTGGGTGAACTCACGGTCGATCACCCTGGAGTTTATCGGATTGGTGGCGAAGTGCAAAGTGAGGATAGTATCGTGAAAGTGATCCTAAAATCGTCAGCGAGCATGGGTTCCTAGTAAAGGATATGCTAATAGTCCCGATTCGAGAAACCTTGGTGCATCTATAATTAGTTTTAATTTACTGTAAGTTGGGTAATAAGCAAATGACTGAAACCAATGATCTCACATTAGTTGTGCCTGTCTATAAGGAACAAGCCAACATTCGCCCCTTCCTGCAGCGCACTGAAGCGGTGATGGCGAAGATGGGGGTGAGTTACGAAATTATTTTCTCCCTCGATCCATCGCCCGACAATACCGAAGGCGTGATTCTGGAGGAGATCAACCGCAATCCGAACATCAAGCTGCTCGTATTCTCGCGGCGATTCGGGCAACCGGCCGCGACGATGGCGGGCATTCTCAGCTGCACCGGCGACACGTGTGTCGTGATCGATGTCGATCTGCAGGATCCCCCAGAGCTGATTGAACAGCTCCTTGCCAAGCTTCGTGAAGGATATGAGGTCGTCTATGCAAGACGCCGCTCGCGCAAAGGCGAGACGCCGGCCAAGCGATTAATTTCTTATATGGGGTACTCGGCGATCAACAGGCTAAGCGACGTGCAGATTCCCAGAAACACGGGGGATTTCAGGATTATGACGCGCCGTGTAATCGAGGAACTGCGGCGCCTGAACGAGACGCATGGATTCCTTCGGGGGTTGGTGGCCTATGTGGGTTTTAAGCAGGCTTATGTCGAATACGACCGTGATGAGCGGTTTGCCGGCAAGGGCAACTACAACCGTCTGACCGGGTCCCTCAAGATCGGGCTGAACGGGTTGATCAGCTTCAGCAGCAGGCCGCTGCAGCTCATGTCGCTTGCGGGGGTCGGGCTGGCAGGATTCAGCTTTTTGCTTGGCGCCTGGTATTTGCTGCAAAAGCTGTTGGGGGTGGAATTAACTCCCGGTTTGCCGACAACGGTGTTGGTGGTGACGTTCTTCGCCGGAGTACAACTGCTTGGTCTGGGATTGATCGGGGAATACGTCGGGCGCATCTACGACGAAGTCAAGCGGCGGCCGATGTACATTATTGACAAGAAGATCAATTTCGATCGCCCGGAAACATAATGCTGCCTTTCAAGTTGCCGCCTCCACTGAATACGGCGGGCCCTCCCGAGTGGGTCGGGGGTGGATTCCGCCTGGGGCAACAAATTGTTCCGGTTCTTGAATACAGCGAAAACTTTGAAGGCTGGTCGGACGATTTAACTGCTTTGCATGAGGATGCGGCTGGCGAATCCCACCCGATCGACGTTGCTTCCAGAGAGGATGCTTTAAGGCAGCTTAGGGTCAACTTGAGCACCAAGACGCCTTGCATTCTGGAAATAGGATGTTCGTCCGGGTTTATGCTGAAAAAAATGAGGCTGGCACTGCCCGATGCAATGATCATTGGAGCAGACGTTGTACGAGAGCCACTGTACAGGTTGGCTAAAGAACTGCCGTTTGTTCCTCTGCTCCGCTTTGACCTGCTTCAGTGCCCGCTGCCCTCCGCTTCTTTTGATGCCGTCGTTATGCTCAATGTTCTGGAACATATCGAGGACGACGCGGCTGCGCTGGCACAAGTATATCGAATACTGCGGCCTGGCGGCATTGCCGTTATCGAGGTGCCTGCGGGCCCGCATCTGTACGATGCTTATGACAAGGCGTTGAAGCATTTTCGCCGATACGATATCAGCGAGTTAACATCTAAATTACGGGGTGCAGGATTTTCCGTGGAACGGCAATCCCACCTCGGCTTTTTCATATACCCCGCTTTTTCGATCGTGAAAAAACGCAACCAAAGCCGCCTGAACGAGGAGGATCTGGATCTGATTGTACGAAAGCAGGCCTCCAATACTGCCGCAAGTAGTCTTTTAAAAGTCGTGTTAATTCTAGAAGGATTCTTGTCCAGATGGATTTCTTATCCCAAGGGGATTCGTTGTCTGGTCGTTGCCCGAAAGCGGGCGACTTAGGGCGCACCTAGCAGATATCATTTATCAATGCGTAACCAGGACAATAATTCCCAAACACAACAAAGCCGGGACAAGAACGCGGAGTTCTTCCTGAAAAATTTGGGTGAGTATTCCAAAAGTGTTGGTCAGTTGGATACGTACAAAAGAATTAACGTTGCGCTTACTACCGAATTGCGTGGGATTCAATCCCTGTTAGACGTTGGAAACGGGGGCGTTTTCGATTACGACACTTTTGTTGTGGGCCATGTTATCGGTTTGGACCTATTCCTCGATCAATTGCCCACAGACATGCAAATTCCACAAAACGTGACGATGGAGACCGGCGATGCACTGAATATCCCGAAGGCAGACAACTCGTTTGATGGGGTAGTGATGGTAATGTTGCTGCATCACCTGGTGGGAAACTCAGTTACTCAGTGTACCGCTAATTTGGAAAGGGCTATATCAGAAGCTTTTCGAGTGTTGCACCCTGGTGGGAAATTGGTGATTGTTGAATCATGTGTCCCCCTCTGGTTTTACCGCTTTGAAAAACTGGTTTTTCCGCTGGCAGTGCCGGTGATCAACAGGCTTCTGACTCATCCGCCAGCTTTTCAATATACCGTGGATTATATTTCTGCCGTAATTCGCAATCTTTTCGGAACAGACCCGACCGTAACCAGAATACCGAAAGGCAAGTACGTTCTTCAATTCGGATTCAAGTTCCCGGCCCGTTTTACCCCCGTGCAACCCTACCTGCTGACGGCATGCAAACCCTGAATCTGCACCTGACAAGAGCGATCAAATACGCAATCGTAGGAGCGGCCAATACCTTACTCTACACAGCGCTTCTGTATTTTTTTCTTGAGAAGATGGCTTGGGGGAGCGTCGCTTCAGTCACGTCTGCGTACTTGCTGGCAGTAATCTTCCAGTATACGGCCAATAAATATTTTACCTTCCAGGCCAACGGCAATGCACCCCGCCAATTCGTCAGGTATCTGCTATCGGTTCTCGCAAGCTATTTATTGTCTCTCGCAATCGTCGAGGGTTGTATAAATTACGTTAAAGTCTCAACGGGCATAACGGTGATTATCTGCATGGTTGCGACTGCGTCGCTGGGATATCTTCTCGGGCACTTCTGGGTATATAAATGAGCGTCGTGGTAACGGGATGCGCGGGATTTATAGGAAGTAACCTGGTTGACAGGTTGATATCAGAGAACCATCAAGTTACGGGCATCGACAATTTTTCCACCGGCCAGCGCCGGTTTCTCGAGAGCGCGCTCGAACACCCGCAATTTCGCCTGATCGAGGGCGACTTGCTCGACCTGGACGGGCTGACCCAGTGGTTCAAGGGGGCCGACTGCGTCATGCATCTGGCGGCGAATGCCGACGTGCGGCTCGGCACCGAGCATCCGCGGAAGGACCTAGAGCAAAACACCATCGCTACTTACAATGTGCTGGAGGCGATGCGCGCCAATGGCATCAAGCGCATTGCTTTCTCTTCGACGGGGTCGGTGTACGGCGAGGCCTCCGTGGTTCCGACACCCGAGGACGCGCCGTTTCCTGTTCAGACATCGCTGTATGGGGCATCCAAGCTGGCCGGGGAAGGGTTGATCGCCGCCTATTGCGAGGGCTTCGGGTTTCAGTCCTGGATCTTCCGTTTCGTCTCGATTCTCGGCGAGCGTTACACTCACGGCCACGTATTCGATTTTTACAAGCAATTAAGAAATGACCCGGCGAAGTTGCGCGTGCTGGGCAACGGCAAGCAACGCAAGTCTTATCTCCATATCGCGGACTGCGTCGACGCAATGCTGCTGGCGATGGAGAAAGCCACGGACAAGGTCAACGTCTTCAATCTGGGCGTGGACGCCTACTGCGAAGTCAACGACTCGATCGGCTGGATCAGCTCAGCCTTGGGCGTCAATCCGCGCATCGAGTACACTGGCGGCGATCGCGGCTGGATCGGCGACAATCCGTTCATCTTTCTCGATACGGCCCGGATACGCGCCCTGGGCTGGGTGCCCAAATTCGGCATCCGGGAAGGGGTAATCAAGACGGTCGAGTTTCTCCGTGCCAACGAGTGGGTGCTGGAATTGCGGCAATGATTTTTCTGATTCTTGAGGAATGGTCACTATGGTAAGCGTAAGCGGAACACACTGCCTGATTACGGGCGCAACTCGCGGTCTCGGTAACGTGCTGGCCCGCACCTTCTGGGAGGCGGGCGCAAATCTCGTGCTTGTTGCGAGGCGCGAGGAGGATCTTGAACGGTTGATTGCCGAGTTAGGCAAACGGGCCGGCCAACAAGCAATCACATTGCCAGCGGACTTGGCTAATCCCGATGCCACGGAAAAAATCGCGAAGTTGGTAAACGCAAAGGTTCCACAATTGAACACGCTGATTAACAACGCTGCCATTTTGGGACCCATTGGCCCCCTCGTGGAAAATGATTGGCTGGCATGGCTAAACGCACTTCAAGTGGATCTGATAAGCCCAATTGCCTTGTGCCGCGCCCTAGCACCATGCTTGATCAGGCATGGCGGTGGCAGCATCATCAATCTTTCGGGAGGAGGTGCAACAGGCCCTCGACCGAATTTTACTGCCTACGCCACGGCAAAGTGCGGTCTGGTGCGATTCAGCGAGACACTGGCTGAGGAGTTGCGCCCGCACAATGTGCGCGTAAATTGCATAGCTCCTGGAGCAATGAATACTACGATGTTGGCCGAGGTAGTCATTCGGGGAGCCAATGCTGCTGGCGAGAAAGAATACGCCAACGCCCTGAAAGTGCAGCGGGGTGGTGGTGTATCCATGCAACGTGTTGCCGAGCTTTGCGTATTTCTTACATCGGCAGCAGGCGGTAGCATTACGGGCAAGCTCATCAACGCGACGTGGGATCCCTGGCCTTCGCTGCCGGAGCATCTCGACGACCTGAACAACTCGGACATCTATACGCTGCGCCGCATCGTGCCCAAGGATCGCGGCAAGACCTGGGGCAATGACGCATGAACGTCGCCATCATCGGCTGCGGCCTCATCGGCGAGAAGCGCGCCAACGCGCTTGCGGGCGCACGCCTGGTGGCTTGCGCGGACACCCAACTTGCACGGGCCGAGCAGCTCGCGCGCGCCGCACCCGGTTGCACCGCCACTACGGATTGGCGATCGGCCGCGGAGCGGAAAGATATCGACATCGTCGTCATTGCCACGCCGCACAACGCGCTCGCGGAGATCGCCGGCGTTGCGATCCAGGCTGGCAAGCACGTACTGGCGGAAAAACCGGCGGCCCGGCACGTCGAGGAGCTGCGGCCGTTGACCGCATTGGCCGGGGAAAAAGACGTTCTGGTTCGCGTCGGTTTCAACCACCGCTACCACCGGGCCTTCCGACAGGCGCGGCAAATCGTCGATTCGGACGGGCTGGGGCCGCTGATGTTCCTGCGGGCGCGTTATGGGCATGGAGGGCGTATCGGTTATGAGAAGGAATGGCGCGCGCAGCCGGCGATTTCCGGTGGTGGCGAGCTGATTGACCAAGGGGTGCACGTCATAGATCTTGCCCGCTGGTTCCTCGGCGATTTTTCCGAGATCGACGGATTTGCCCACACTTATTTCTGGGACATGCCGGTGGACGACAATGCGTTCCTGCTGCTCAAGACCGCGCAGAAGCAGGTTGCTTTTCTGCACGTAAGTTGCACGGAGTGGAAAAATACTTTCTCGTTCGAGCTCTACGGGCGGAGCGGCAAGTTGCAGATTGATGGCCTTGGCGGCAGCTATGGCGTCGAGCGCTTGACTTACTACAAGATGCTGCCGGAAATGGGACCGCCCGAAACAAAGGTCTGGGAGTATCCGACGGATGATGATTCCTGGGGGGTAGAAATGGCGGAGTTCCTCGAAGACATTCGTCTCGGTCGGAAGCCCGCGGCCGGCTTGAAGGACGCGGTTGCAGCGCTGGAGATTGTGGACAAGCTATACAAGGAGTCTGGTTATGATCATCGCGCGTAGTCCTCTGCGCATAACCCTGGGCGGCGGCGGCACGGACCTGTCCTCCTATTACCGCGAACATGAAGGGTTCGTGATCGCAGCGGCGATAGACAAATACGTTTACGTGACGGTGATGCGTCCTTTTACACCGGGCATCTACCTCAAATACTCCCAGCTCGAGCACGTGGATCATGTGCAGGATGTGCATCATCCGATCATCCGTGAAGCGCTACTGATGCAAAATTTGCGCACACCGCAGACCGAAATTACCACCTTGGCTGATATTCCCGCTGGAACGGGCCTGGGGTCATCAGGTAGCTTTACGACCGCCCTACTCAAGGCGTTGTATGCACATCGCCGCCAGTTGATTCATCCGCAAGAATTGGCAGAATTGGCCTGCCACATTGAAATTGACCGGCTGGGCGAGCCGATTGGTAAACAGGATCAGTACATCGCTGCATATGGCGGCTTAACCTGTTTTACTTTCCATAAAGATGACAGTGTGACCGCCGTGCCGCTCAAGATATCCATGGACACCCTGTTTGATCTCGAGGACAACATTTTGCTGTTCTTTACGGGTTATTCCCGCAGCGCGGGCAGCATCCTGAAAGATCAGAACACGCGCACGATGCAGAGCGACAGCGAGATGCTAAAGAACCTGCACTACGTGAAGGAGCTAGGCCTTAGCAGCAAGAAAGCGCTGGAAGAAGGCAATGCGAACCTCTTCGGGGAACTGATGCATGAGCACTGGGAACACAAGAAGCGCCGCTCCGGCGGAATGAGCAACCCCCGGATTGACGAATGCTACGAGCTCGGCAGGAAAAACGGCGCCGTGGGCGGCAAGCTCGTGGGCGCGGGCGGCGGCGGGTTCCTGATGTTCTATGCGGCCGATCGCAACAAGTTGCGTCATGCCATGGCCAAGGCCGGGCTCGAAGAGGTTCGTTTCCGGTTCGATTTTGAAGGAACTAAAGTTGTCTTATCTTGAGTCGTTCCCCGCGGCCATCCTGGCGGGTGGCTTGGCGACCAGGCTACATCCCGTAACCCGGAAAATCCCGAAAGCGCTCATTGAGGTGTCGGGCAAGCCGTTCATCTGCCGCCAGCTCGATTATCTTTCTCGTCAGGGAATCGTGAAGGTCGTGGTATGCGTGGGCTATCTGGGCGAGCAGATCGAGGCGGCTGTCGGCAATGGGCATGCATCTGGCCTCACGGTACAATATTCACATGACGGACCAACCCTGCTCGGAACTGGTGGGGCGTTGAGGCAAGCCCTGCCGTTGTTGGGCGAACGGTTCTTCGTGCTCAACGGCGACTCTTATCTCCCGTGCGATTTTCGTGCGGTTCAGCAGGCTTTCCTGCAGAGCAGCAAACCGGCGTTGATGACCGTGTTGCACAACGAAGATCAATGGGACAAGAGCAATGTGTCGTTTCGGGACGGGCGAATCGTGGAGTACAACAAGAGCGCTCCCCGACCGGAAATGGCATACATAGATTACGGCCTGGGTATCCTTTCGGCGGCGGCGCTGGAGTCTTATCCGAAGGAACGGGCCTTCGATTTGTCCGATGTCTATCATGAGCTGTCCCTCGCCGATCAGTTGGCGGGATTCGAGGTCAGCGAACGTTTCTACGAAATTGGCTCGCCTCAGGGACTGAAGGAAACCGAAGCTTATTTTTCTGCAAGGGAGATCGCATGAGCTACGCGCAGCAACACCTCAAAGAAGCCGCGGAGATCACCCAGAAAATTGATATCGCCGCCGTCGAGAAGATGGCCGATCTGTTGGCCCAAGTGAAGCGGGAGGGGGGCGCGGCACAGCACTTCTCCGGAGACCATGGCGTTTGTAGAAGCCCAGAAGAAGCACGACCCCACTTGGATCGCACGCGATGTAGTGCTCGAAGAAATCGATCAGATTGCTCGCGATGCCGGCTTCAAGGCCGGTTTATCCATCGCACCTATGCCTCATCCAGCCGCCCTACAGATTTTTTCAATGGAAGATTGGGCTTCATTCCGGCAGGGAGACAAGCTTCAACGTTTGCGGATGACGGACCTTCTAGCCAGTATCAACTACTGGGATCGCGTCATTTTCTACGTCGACAAACCTGAATAGCAGTATTGGAGTTATGCACATCGGCTTTGACATTTCCCAAACCGGCTCCGGTAAGGCGGGTTGCGGCTATTTTGCTCACGCGATGATACAGGCGATGCTGGAGCTTGCGCTGGAGCATCGCTATTCGCTTTTCCCCAGCTTTGGCGATTTCTATTTTGATGCACTGATGCCCATTCGGAATCCCTATGCGGGCGGGAATGTGCAGTACGGCCCACGGCATCTCACGCGGGAAACGGCGCGTGTATTTTGGACCGGGCCTGATGCGGAAGCCTCGCTGGGAAGGCCGGATATCGTGCATGCCAACAACTTCTGGTGCCCAGTTCAATTGGCGTCAAGTCGCTTGATTTACACCTTCTACGACATGGGCTTCGCTGTTGATCCCGCTTGGACAACCGAGGCCAACCGTGTGGGCTGTTTCGATGGTGTATTTCGCTCGGCGATAGCGGCGGATTGGGTGGTCGCTATTTCGGAGGCTTCACGAGCGCATTATTTGAGCGTGTTCCCCCACTTCCCGAAGGATCGCATTCGTGTGATTTATCCGTGTTCGCGGTTTGCGGATTCAACTGCGAAGGGTAAACGGCCAAAGGCGCTCAAGGGCGTTCCCGTCGGGGGCTATTGGTTGAGCGTTGGCACCATCGAGCCTAGGAAAAACCAGCGCTGTCTCGCTGAGGCGTATGCCCGCTATCTGGCCTTGGGGGGGGCGCCTATGCCGCTGGTGTTGGCGGGTGGCAAAGGCTGGCTGATGGAGGATTTTCAGAAGCATTTGAGCGAGTTGGGGATTACTGCTCACGTTGTGATGACCGGATATGTGTCAGATGAGGAGTTGATCTGGCTCTACCGGAATTGTTACGCCAATCTTTACCCTTCGCTGTTCGAAGGTTTCGGGCTCCCCGTTCTGGAGGGCATGCAGTTCGGTGCGCCGACACTGACCTCGCAGTCCACTTCGATTCCGGAAGTGGCTGGGAAAGCTGCTATCCTACTCGCTCCGAAGGATACCGAAGGCTGGGCGCAAGCGATGCTGCGGCTGGCTTCGAATACGATGGAGAGGGATGAGTTGAGTGCCGCTGCGCTGGAGCAGGCGGCTCGGTTTGACGGGAGGCGCAGCGTCTCTTCGTTGCTGCAACTTTACGAGGATGCGTTGGCTGCTTCAAAACGGCGGATAGCGGTATGAAGACATTCTCACGCGATGAGCCAAATTTTTAGGAGGTAACAATTATGCTGTTCAATGCCGATTTGAATTTCGTGTCGCGCGTTTCAACTGCCTTGATTATCACTTCTTTTCTGGGTGCTTGTGGAGACAGTTCGCAGTTTTCTGAGGGAATTACATTCAATCGGGATGGTTATCCCGGTTTTGTATCCAGCGTTAAAGGTATTTCAGGAAAAGAGGGATTTGGCCGATGGACTGACGGAACACAGGCCGTCATTGAATTTACCCAGCCACTTCCCAAAAACTTCACGCTGAAAATCAAGGCGGCTCCGTTCGCCCCTTCTATGGGTAAGCCCATTAAAATAGTCGTTGGGACCGCTCAATTAGAGACAAAATTCAGCAAGCCGGAACCCACCGAGGTTGTAATTCCTGTTGCTACTGACGGTAATGCAAGATCGATTATCTTTGAATTGCCGGATGCCAAATCACCGAAAGAGCTTGGTCTAAGTGGAGATTCCCGTCGCTTAAGTCTTGCTCTGGTTAGTCTCAAGATAAAATAGCAACAGGGGTATCGGCCGTCGCGTTCGACATCCACGGCGACTTGCAAGCATGCCTGGAGAATAGGTAGATGGTGGCATGAAGAACACGTTGATTACGGGTATTACCGGGCAGGACGGTTCGTTTCTTGCTGAGTTGTTGCTTGAAAAAGGGTACCGGGTTTTTGGGCTAGCACGTCGGGAAAGCTGGTATCGGACGAATAACGCCAGCCATCTGGCTGGGCGTATAGAGGTGTTGTTCGGTGATATGTCCGAGGGCGTGGACATTGCTTCGGCGATTCAGGACGCCGAGCCCGATGAAATCTATAACCTGGCGTCTCAATCTCGCCCTGGCGAATCCTGGGCGCGAGCGTCGGAGACGTTGCTGGTCAATGCCTTGGGGGCGGTACGTCTTTTTGAAGCGGTCCGGCACAATTGCCCGGCGTGTCGGGTGTATCACGCTTCTTCTTCCGAGATGTTCGGGCAGATATCCATCGCGCCCCAGAACGAGCAAACTCCCTTCAATCCGGTCAATCCCTACGCGGCAGCCAAGGTGTATGCCCACCAGATGGCGCGGATTTATCGCGAGAGTTATAGCCTCTACATTGTGAGCGGAGTTTTGTTCAATCACGAGAGCGAGCGGAGGCCGCACCATTTCTTGACGCAAAAGGTTGCCTACGGCGCAGCCTGCGCGGCGCTGGGGATTTCAGATTCGCCGGATCTCAACGAAATGGGAAGACCTATTGTCCAGCATGGAAAGCTTGCCCTGGGTAACCTCGAGATCGCCCGGGATTGGGGCTACGCCGCCGACTTTGTGCGGGCGATGTGGTTGATGCTTCAACAGGATCGTCCGGATGATTTCGTGATTGGCACGGGGCAACTGCATACGCTAAAGGAATTGTGCGAGGTTGCTTACCGTTGCGTAGATAGGGATTGGCGCGAATGTGTAGTGAGCGACGCGGCGCTTGTGCGACCGCTGGAATCGGGGCAAACGCTTGCGGATGCCTCAAAGGCTCGCAAGCAGTTGGGATGGGAGCCCACGGTGAGCTTTGACGCGATGGTCAAGAAAATGGTCGCGGCGCAAATACAGCGGTTGAAAAACGTAGCACATGGCTCGAATTGAGTTTAAGAATTTCGTTTTCCAGTAGGATGCAAGAATGAAAAAAAGCTCTGATCACTGGGATTACTGGCCAAGACGGCGCCTATCTCGCCGAATTCTTGCTGAAGAAGGGCTACGAGGTGCACGGCATCAAGCGCCGCACCTCTTTGTTCAATACCGACCGTATCGATCACCTCTACCAGGACCCGCATGTCTCCGACCGTAACTTCATTCTGCATTATGGGGACATGACCGATTCCTCCAGTCTCATTCGGATTATTCAACAGGTGCAGCCGAAGGAAATCTATAATCTGGCAACACAAAGCCATGTCGCGGTGTCGTTTGAGGAGCCGGAGTACACGGCGAACTCCGATGCCCTGGGCGCCTTGCGTATTCTGGAGGCCATACGAATTCTTGGCCTGGAAAAGAAAACCCGCTTCTATCAGGCTTCCACCTCAGAGATTTATGGCTTGGTACAGGAAACTCCGCAGAAGGAAACCACTCCCTTCTACCCCCGCAGCCCCTATGCGGTGGCCAAGCTCTATGCCTACTGGATCACGGTGAATTACCGTGAGGCCTATGGTATGTATGCCTGCAACGGGATTTTGTTCAACCACGAATCGCCTGTTCGCGGTGAGACGTTTGTTACCCGCAAGATTACCCGGGCGCTGGCGCGCATCAAGCTGGGCCTGCAAGACTGCCTTTACCTGGGCAACCTGGAGTCCAAGCGCGACTGGGGACATCGACGTGAACCCTGTTTTAGCAGCAGTGCGATCTAGAGCCCATCGCTGCAAACTGGAATCGATTCCTTTTCGATTGGGCGTGCGAGCGAACCCAGTCGCGCTGCCTTCGATTACGAGATGATAAAGCGCCACACCAAGCTCATTGTGGACACGCGCAGCGTTTA
The DNA here is from genome assembly GCA_035543335.1 of Burkholderiales bacterium. Lineage (NCBI taxonomy): Bacteria > Pseudomonadati > Pseudomonadota > Betaproteobacteria > Burkholderiales > Burkholderiales bacterium. The sequence goes on along the minus strand of DASZZH010000022.1, from coordinate 38,380 downwards.
TCTCAGACCCGCGAAAACTTGGTAAAGGCCTGAGGCCGTGGCCTAGCCTTGTCCCTCGTGACTGAGGGTCGCCGTCTCAGCCGGGAATGATTCCACTAAGAACGGCCGTAGCGGTCGTCGAAGCGGATGATATCGTCCTCCCCTAAATAACTCCCACTTTGTACCTCGATTATCACCAAATCAGCTGCCCCGGGATTTTCTAGTCGATGCTTATTTCCGGCTGGAACAAAAGTCGACTCGTTGGTCCTGACCAGCATTTCGCTGTCCCCATTGATTACCTTCGCGGTTCCAGATACTACGACCCAATGCTCGCTTCGATGATGATGCATTTGAAAACTTAGAGATTCGCCTGGCTTTACGACGATGCGCTTAATCTTAAAACCAGTTCCTTCCTCCAGCACTGAATAGGTCCCCCATGGCCGAACCACGGTACTGTGCTGGCGGTGGGTCGGATGGTTGGTAAGTTTTAATTGCTCGGTTACCTGCTTGACGCCCTGGACGCTATCCCGCTGTGCTACAAGGAGGGCATCCGGTGTATCAACGATAATCACGTTTTCCAGGCCAACTGCAGCAATCAAACGGGAATCCGTCTGTACGTAGCAATTTCGGCTGTCCATAAGCACAGCTTCGCCAACAACGCGGTTTCCGTTTGGATCGGCGGGTGTTAGTCGGCTCAAAGCGTCCCAAGAACCGATATCGCTCCAATCAAAATTACATGGTACTACGGCAAGCTGATCCGATTTTTCGATCAGAGCGTAGTCAATCGAAATAGAAGGAATCTGGCAAAATGTTGCCGCGTCGAGGTCTATCTTATCGGTTTTTGGGTCACAACAGTGCCAGCAAGCCAATGCACCCTTGTATACGTCGGGGGCATATACTTTGAGACGGTCGAGAAACACGCTGACTGTGAAGCAAAACATTCCAGAATTCCATAAATGTTTCCCGGAGGCCAAAAAACTTTGTACAACTTCAAGGGAAGGTTTTTCTATGAATCGGAGAACGCGGTGTCCCTTTCCATCGTTGAGCTGGTCCCCAAGCTCGATGTAACCGTACCCGGTCTCAGGGTAAGTAGGCTTGATACCAAATGTCACCAGAAAGCCTTGCTGGGCCAGTGTTTGCGCCTTTAAAACCGAGGCAGCGAACAAATTGTGTTTTTCAATCAGGTGATCCGCCGGCAGAACAAATAATGTTGCGTCGTTACCGTATCTTGCTAACGCATAAAAAGCTCCTATAGCTATGGCTGGCGCAGTATTGCGGGCACATGGTTCAAGTATATAAATGTGATTTAACCCAAATCCCATGCTTTGGTATTCATCCCTGGTAGGGAAATAATGCTCCTTGTTTGTAATCGTTATTACATCGCTGACATGGTCAAGCGCTGCAATTCGGGCCAACGTAGCCTGCAACAGGCTTTTCCCGTTGGGTAAGCGGATAAAGGGCTTGGGATAAGCTTCGCGCGATACCGGCCACAGCCTCGTTCCACTACCGCCCGAAAGAATGATTGGTAACAACATGAATAAATTGCCTATTTCTTAAACTAATGACCGCCTCGTTCTGAAGCAGCCTCGATTATGACTAGGGGAGACCGACTTAGATAACTTTTTGGGGGCCTAAAGGTTTCAAAGTATAATTGTTTTTTTTAAAAAACGCCTTATGAAGGCTTATGCACAAAGTTGCTTTAATCACCGGAATTACAGGACAAGATGGGGCCTACCTGGCTGAATTATTGTTAAACAAAGGCTACGAGGTTCACGGTATCAAGCGGCGGTCATCATTGTTTAATACTGATCGGATTGATCATCTCTACCAAGATCCGCACGAAAAAGACCGTAGGTTTATTCTCCATTATGGAGACATGACTGATTCCAGCAGCCTTGTCCGCATAATTCAACAGGTTCAGCCACATGAAATCTATAACCTGGCTGCCCAGAGCCACGTTGCGGTTTCCTTCGAAGAACCGGAATACACTGCCGATTCTGATGCGCTCGGCGCATTGCGACTGCTCGAAGCAATAAGAATCCTCGGGCTGGAAAAGAAAACCCGTTATTACCAGGCTTCAACTTCTGAGCTCTACGGTTTGGTACAGGACACCCCGCAGACGGAAACAACCCCGTTTTATCCTCGCTCCCCTTATGCGGTCGCCAAACTTTATGCGCACTGGATTACCGTAAATTACCGGGAGGCTTATGGCTTGTACGCGTGTAACGGGATCCTGTTCAACCACGAATCACCTGTGCGAGGGGAAACTTTTGTCACCCGGAAGATTACGCGCGCTTTGGCGAGAATCAAATTGGGGCTGCAGGTCTGCCTGTACCTCGGGAACTTGGATGCCAAACGCGATTGGGGCCATGCGCGAGACTACGTCGAAGCGACGTGGTTGATGTTGCAACAGGACACCCCTGAGGACTTTGTCATTGCGAGCGGAGAGCAATATAGCGTGCGAGATTTTCTCAATGCCGCAGCACATGAACTCGGTATGACGATTCACTGGCGAGGTTCAGGTATAGAGGAAAAAGGCTACGACGCCTCGGGAAAATGCATTGTTGCTGTTGACCCACGTTACTTTCGTCCAACCGAGGTGGAGAGTTTGCTTGGTGATGCAAGCAAGGCCAAGATTAAGCTCGGTTGGACCCCAAAGATAAAATTCAAGCAACTTGTCGCTGAAATGGTGCATGAGGACCTTAAATCCGCTGAAAGGGACCACCTGGTAAAACGCCATGGCTATTCTGCGTACGATTATCACGAGTAAGCAGGGGCCGATGGAAAAGCACGCCAAAATTTATGTCGCCGGGCATCGTGGCCTTGTTGGGTCGGCCATCGTGCGCAATTTGCTTGGGAAGGGTTACACCAATATCTGCACCCGATCTCATGCCGAACTGGATCTGACGGATCAGGCGGCGACGGTTGATTTCTTTGCGCAGGAAAAGCCGGCCTATGTCTTTCTCGCAGCAGCTCGAGTTGGTGGCATCCTGGCCAACAATACCTATCCTGCGGAGTTCATTCGCGACAACCTCGCCATCCAGACCAATATCATTCACGCTGCCTACCAGAGCGGGGTTGCGCGCCTGATGTTTCTGGGTTCGAGCTGCATCTATCCAAAATTGGCGCCGCAGCCGATGCGCGAGGACTGCCTTCTGACTGGCCCCTTGGAGCCCACCAACCGGCCTTATGCCTTGGCCAAGATTGCCGGCATCGAAATGTGCTGGAGTTATAACCGGCAATACGACACGCGCTATCTGGCTGTGATGCCGACCAATCTCTATGGCCCGGGTGACAACTACGATTTGAACAATAGCCATGTAATTCCGGCACTGATCCGCAAGTTTCACGAAGCCAAGGTGCGCGGCGACCAGCAAGTGGCGGTTTGGGGAACCGGTACGCCAAGGCGAGAGTTTCTTTACAGCGAGGACATGGCCGATGTCTGCGTTTTCCTGATGAATTTGCCAGACGACTCATTTAGCAGACTGCTCGGCAGTGATGAAACAGTAAGCGGAAAGTTTGAGCCGCCTCTGGTGAACATTGGGGTCGGTGAAGACGTGACCATCGGTGAACTGGCTGCGCTGGTAAAGAAGGTGGGGGGTTTTGAAGGCGAAATCGTTTTTGACACCTCAAAGCCTGATGGTACGCCGCGAAAGCTTTTGGATGTCACTCGCCTGAATGCCCTTGGCTGGCGCGCTCCCACCTCATTGCAGGCCGGGTTGGCGAAGGCCTATGCGGATTTTCTCAACAGCCATGCGGCACCTGTGTCGCGTTGATGCGCAGGAATTCAACCCCGAACGTGTATTGTCATTATTCCCTGGAATCTAGTAAGTGCAATTTAGTATAGCGATACCCGTATACCGACAGGCCAATTTTCTGCCATCCGCGCTAGAAAGCATTCGCGTGCAGGCCCGGGATGTCCAACTGGCCGTGATAGATGCAACTCCGGACGACAGTGTACAGAAAGTCTTGGAAAACTATCGGGACCTACTGAGTTATCGCAGACATGGGCACGATGCGGGCCAAACGCCAGCGATACAGGAAGGATGGGATAATACTGATGGTGAAATTGTTGCTTGGCTATGTGCTGACGACTATTACTTTCCGGATACCCTTGATGCAGTGAAAAGAGTTTTCCTCAGTCGCCCTGATGTGGACGTAGTCTATGGTGACTCGGTCTTTGTGGATGAAGTCGGCCATTTTTTAGGTTATTTTCCAGGAATCGATAGCGATATTTCCTCAATATCGAAAGGGTGTTGTATCTCCCAACCATCCTGTTTTGTGCGCCGAACTGCATTGGAGGCGATCGGGCGTCTGGATTCTGAATTGCATTACATCATGGATTGGGATTTATGGACGCGACTTTACCGGTCGGGGGCGAAATTCCACTATCTGAACAAGCCACTGTCAGTGGTGAGAATATATGAGGGTACTAAGACATCGAGCCGTTCATGGAGGCGGTTTTTCGAAATTGGCCGACATCTTTGGCTGAATGCCACCCCGACTGCTACAGTTAAGTCATTGATCGGCTTTTACTACCAAGATCTTTTATCCGGTCAAGTAACCGGATTTGAGCGATTTTTATTGAAGGCGCTGGATTTCTATCGTCATCAGAAACGCCAGTTTCAAAACCCAAGCGGACTCAGCAGGCGTTTTAATTATGGGCTTTCTCCATATGGTAATGAAGTGGATTGCCACGTGGATGTTTTTCTGCCTTGGTACAACCAGCTTCCCCCTGCTGTGATCTGGGTTCGGTGTGATCTGGAAACCGCGCCAGAAGTCCATTTGGATGGTCTACGACTGTCGGTTAAGCCTGGCACTCGATTCTGCTATGAAATACCCGCTATCGACCTTTCATCGTATTTATTGCATCTGCAATTATCGTCTTCAGCGGATAAAGTATGGCACCTGCATGCTGTGGAGTTCCAATAAAGAAGGGCAAATGCATCGCTTTATGGAAACGCTGATTAAATCCCGTTCGTGGCGAGTGTTTTCCGAGAGTCCCTCGATACGCCGCGCATAGCGCGGCACTCGGGACGAACGGAAAATGTATCGAGCCATATATGCGAATAAATCAGCGTTTCCTTATAGCTCTATGTGGATGAGTTACTGGGTATTTGGAAATCTGTGTGAATGATGACTGTAACTGTCATTGTCGTTAACTGGAACAGCGGAGCGCTTCTGGGCGACTGCTTGAGACACCTTGAGCGGCAGACTGTCCAGCCTGCGCGTGTGCTGGTGGTGGATAACGCCAGTTCTGATGACTCCGCCACCAGCGCTGAGGCATTCGCAAATGTCACCGTGCATAGAATGAAGGGCAACTTTGGTTTTGCGGCGGGCAACAACCGCGGCCTCGCCGAATGCGCTACTGAGTTTGTGGCTTTGCTCAACCCCGATGCTTTTCCGGAGCCAGACTGGCTTGAGTGTTTACTTGCAGCCGCTAGTGCGTACCCGGATGTGGCTGCATTTGGCTCCCGTCAGTTGTGCCAAGGCAATTCTGAAGTTTTGGATGGGATCGGTGACAGCTACCATATAAGCGGGTTGGTTTGGCGAGAGCGGCATGGTGCGCGGCAACAGGCGGAAGACCTGGCCCCGCAGGAGATATTTTCCCCCTGTGCGGCAGCCGCCCTGTATCGGCGGCAGGCTCTGGTGGACGTAGGCGGGTTTGATGAGGACTTCTTCTGTTATGTGGAGGATGTGGATTTGGGTTTTCGTCTACGCTTGGCGGGGCACAAAGCCATGTATGTGCCGGATGCGGTGGTTCATCATGTGGGTTCGGCAACCACCGGCGGGCAGCACAGCGATTTTCCCGTTTATCACGGACACCGCAATCTGGTGTGGACCTTCGTAAAGAACATGCCGGGAGCCTTGTTTTGGCTGCTGTTGCCGCTGCACTTGGTGCTCAATCTGGTCTCTGTTGTGTGGCTTTCACTGCGAGGACAGGGGGGCGTAATTCTGCGTGCCAAGTGGGATGCTATCAAAGGTCTGCCTCGCATGTGGGCGAAACGCAAAAAGATTCAGGCTGCGCGTGTTGCATCGGTTCGGGATATTTGGCGGGTGCTGGATAAGCGCATGATTCCTGGCAGGCACGACCGCCAGGCGAGATGGAAACCCCGATGGTTAATGAGGTAGATACGCGATCTAGCAAGCCGCCGGTCTCAGTCGTGGTCGTGAACTACAACGCCGGACTACTCCTGACAGAGTGCGTCCGTGCAGCCCTGCCCCAGGTGAGTGAAGTCCTGGTCGTCGACAATGCTTCAAGCGATCCGAGTGTCGAGGGCTGCGCGCGTCAGTTTGCTGATGAACCTAAGCTCAAGATCATTCGCAATGATGCCAATCTTGGCTTTGCGGCCGCCTGCAATATCGGCTTTTCCCAGGCCAAGGACGACTTCGTGCTGTTTCTGAACCCCGACTGCTGCCTGGATGGGGCGGCGGTTTCCGAGTTGTTGCGGGCTTTGCAAGCGGACGCGGCGGTGGGAATGGTGGGCGGGTTGCTGGTCAATCCCGACGGTTCCGAGCAGGGCGGCGGGCGCCGTGCGGTGCCCACACCCTGGCGTTCTTTTGTGCGGGCTTTTGGGTTGAGCCGCTTCGCCAGGCGCTGGCCGAAGTTGTTTTTTGATTTCCATCTGCACAAGCAGCCCTTGCCGGATCGGCCCATCGAGGTGGAGGCGATTTCCGGTGCCTGCATGTTGGTCAAGCGCGAAGCGGTCGCTGATGTGGGCTTGTGGGACGAAGGCTATTTCATGCACTGCGAGGACTTGGACTGGTGCATGCGCTTTCGCCAGAAGGGTTGGAGGATTCTTTTTGTCCCCGATGCGAAAGTGGTGCATTACAAGGGAACAAGCAGCAAGGCGCGGCCGATTTTTGTGGAGTGGCATAAGCATAAAGGGATGATGCGGTTCTACCTTAAATTCTTCCGCCATCAATACCCCGGCGTATTGATGTGGCTGGTGGGGGCTGGGGTGTGGCTGCGATTTGGGGCGATGGCCATCTATTACAGCCTGCGCCACGTCGGGCGGGTTCGGCCTTGGGCGCAGATGAGCGGCCCGTTCGAATCGGAGGGCGCGTCCGCACAACGTTCGGACGTTTTGCCGCCCCCAGTGATTGTCACCGGCGCCACGAGCCAGATCGGGACGTTCCTCATCCCGCACCTGGTCCGGGGCGGTTTCATGGTTCACGCCGTCACCCGTAGACACGTCGAAGGGCAAACCGTACCTGAGGGGAACGTGATCTGGCACAAGCTGGACATCGTCCGCGAGCCCCGGTCGTTGAACGTCCCGGGCGCTGCCACCCTGATCCACCTCGCGCCTTTGCCAACCGTGCGCGGCTTGATCGATACCTTGGCCGCGCAGGGCTTGAGGCGCCTTGTCGCGTTCAGCTCGACGAGCCGGTTCACCAAGTTGCGCTCGGGAGCCCCCGAAGAGCGGGCGTGGGCGAACGACCTCGCTCAGGCGGAAGAGTCCGTTGTGGAGAGCTGCGCGTTGCACGGCATCAAGTGGACGCTGTTCCGCCCCACGCTGATTTACGGCGCCGGCCTGGACAAGAACGTAACGACAATCGCGAAATTCATACATCGTTTCGGTTTTTTCCCGATAGTCGGTGAGGGAAATGGACTGCGCCAACCGGTACATGCCGATGATTTGGCCACGGCATGTGTGACGGTATTAGAGTGCCCTGCGGCTTATAACCGGGCCTACGATTTAAGCGGAGGCGAGACGCTTACCTATCGTAAAATGGTGGAAGCCATTTTTAGGGCATTGGGCAAGAAACCTCGTATCGTTAGAATTCCTTTACAGGCATTTGCTTTATTGGTGAAAGGAGCTTCCCTGGTTCCTGCATATAAGCATATCAATTTAGAGATGGTCAATCGCATCAATCTCGATCTTGCTTTCGATCATCTTGCCGCCAAGCAGGACTTTGGCTATTCTCCCCGGAAATTTGAATTCTCTGAGAGGTGCTGGATTCTCCGAGGTTAATTCAAATCATCAAGGAAACCCGGCCCGACTTCGTCATTCCTTGGCGGCACAAAGTATGTGCCTGAGTCGATGTGAACCCTGTTTTAGCAGCAGTGCGATCTAGAGCCCATCGCTGCAAACTGTAACCGATTCCTTTTCGATTAGGTGTGCGAGCGAACCCAGTCGCGCTGCCTTCGATTACGAGATGAGATAAAGCGCCACACCAAGCTCATTGTGGACACGCGCAGCGTTTATCTCAGACCCGCGAAAACTTGGTAAAGGCCTAGCGCATGATTCATTTACCGCCACCCATCACCGGTCTAAGTGACATTTATCCTTTGACGGCGGTGTGCCAAACTACCCTGACTGAAATCGTGATCTGCTCGCATGCAGCCAGATTGCATAGGCGTCGTAAGGGGTCATACGTTGTTGAGTAAGGATTTCCCTGGCCGTGAAAGCCCTTACTAGCACCCCTTCATGCAAGACAAAGCGTGAGAAGCTTTCCAGCGAAACAAATAACTCATAATAAATGCGGAACACCTTTCCCTGACCAAGCGTGGTCAGGTCAAAATCAAAGCGAATAAATTCGTTCGCTTCATTGATCTCAAATTCCAATTCCTCGCGCAATTCGCGTCGTAATGCCTGGAGGGGATTCTCTACATCATCAACCGCACCTCCGAAGCAACCCCAATGATCTGGATAAAAAATGTCAGGGACCGCATCCCTCAATTGCATAACGTAGCGCCCGTCTTCCATTATGATAATTCCGGCTACAGCATCGGACGCCCGAAGTCTGCCCATTGCAGACAAGAAAACATCCTTATCCATTCATACCTTGAAAAACGTACGCATTATGCTCGAAGAATGTAATCCATCGGCCAGTCGCGCAATTGGTCAAGATATTTACGGCCCCAAGCAACCATCTCGGCGAGCCCTTCTTGCCAGCCTATCCGGGGCTCCCAGCCGACATCCCGTTTGATTGCGCTCGAATCAAGCCAGTAACGAGAATCCTGCCCAAGCCGGTCACCCGTCAGTTCACACAGCTGTTCAAAAGGCATACCCAGCGCTTCGGCAGTCAACTCGACTACCCGGCGAATTGAAGTCGGCTCCTTGGGGCCTGCGTTGTAAACCGGTCCGAGTGGCGCTTTCTCGGCAACAAGATGAATTGCCCGGGCGAGATCACGAGCATGAATGTAGGATTTCTCCGCGCGCCCGCCGCCATGCAGCGGAAGCTTTCTGCCGGTAAGCCCGCACACGATGGCCTTGGGGATTACGCGATGCAAAAGCTGGCCGGGGCAATAAGCATTTGACGGCCGAATGATGTTCATCGGAAATTTGAGAACCTTGTGAATAGACATCAAATGCATATCAAAAGCAGCCTTGGAAGCGGCATAGGGACTGGTCGGCTGGATTGGAGTGGTTTCCTTGGCAGCGAAATCGACCGAGCCGTAGAGTTCCGAAGTACCGATCTGGATGAAGCGCTCTAAATAGTCACGCGCCATCAACTCCTCGGTAAGCCGCGCAAGCGCCATGGAGTTGGTCTCAAAAAACCGCCAGGATTTCTTCCAAGAAACCGCTCCTTCACCCTGCGCGGCGAAGTTAACGATGACCTCCGGCTTTTCTTTGTCCAATACTTCCATTAACGAATCCAGCTCATAGGTGACGTGATAAGCGTGGTACCGGTAGAGAGGATGTTTGTCGATATTGAGTGAAAACGGCTCGGGCCTGAGCGGATTACGCCCGATACCGATAACTTTCTTTGGGTTGGCGTTGTTTAGGAGATAAAAAGCGGCGTGAATGCCAAATGAGCCGCCCCCTCCCAGAATCACATAGGTTTTCATAAATTTTTCAGGCTTCTTTGCTTTAACGTAATTTTAAACAGTTACTCAAGTATCGTCCAATACCAGTCACCCGTATAACCGGCTTCCTTGAACAATTTAAGCCAGCCCGCAGGGTAATCATGAAACTTGGCGGTGAGCACCCAGCTCAGGAACAAATCCCTCTGTTCGGGAGTGCGGTAGGAATCAACTTGAATGAAGCCGCGACCGGGAGCGAGGCGTTCAACTTCACGTACTGCACGAACCGCGTCAGCGCGCTCGAAATTATGAATGGTGTTGATTGAGATGACGGCGCTGAAACTGTTATCCGGGAAAGGCAATTTGTCCGCGCTGCCCAGGTGCAGCCGGCCGACCACTTTTGGTTCGCAGTGCATCAGCGCATATTCGGAAATGTCGAGGCCGAACGCTTCAAGCCCCGGACATACTTGCATCAAATCCCTGACCAGAAAACCCTTGGCACAACCCACATCCAGCACCCGGTCGCCCGGCTTGAGCTTGAAATGGTGCACGAAATCTTCGGCGATCGGTATCCAGCGGCCGTCATAACGGTAGCCGCCATAACCCACTTCGCGCGGTCCGTCAAAATAGGCTTCACCGTATTGCCGTGCGATCGCAATATTCTCCGGCGTTTGCGCCTCAGTGCGCTTCTGAATGTTGCGCTCGGTCTTGGGTAACCGCGCCAGCAAATTTACTTCAGCCATGAATCCTCTTTTTATGCAGCCTGTTTTGCCAGGAATAGCCCCTTGCTGAGAGGGGTGTAATGAAAATCAGGAAATGCCTTTAGGCAATCGGTGATGTCAAAGAACCGATGTGTCAAGTGCGGGCGCGGACCCTGGCGAGGCGTACTTTTGACTGGAACCATATTGGAAAATAAAGCGGCTGTCATGTGCGCGATGTCATGAAACGATGTCGATACACCGGTTGCCACATTCAGAACTCCCGCACTGCGGTGTGCAAGCACCAGCGCGACAAGGGCGGCAACGTCTTCGATTGCAACATGGTCGCGCCTTTCTTCGCCTTCGCCAAACAACGTAATCGGCTCCCCCTTGGCGGCCTGGCGGCGGAAGCGGTTGGGACCATAGCCGTTATGCGGGTCTGCTGCGCCGTAAATCAGGGTAGGGCGCAATGCCGCGAAGGGCGCATGAGTTGATGACTTGAGCATCAACTCGCGCGCCGCATGCATCATGCCATGAAGAGTTGATGGCGCGCAGTATGATCGCTCGTTCACCGGGTTGGCGTCATCCGCGTAAACCGCATCCGAGCTGATATAGACGAGATGCGCAACGGTTGCGGCGGCCAGCACCTCGCATACCGCTTCCGCCATTTTCAGATTCTGCATGAGATCGGGAATGGTCTTGGCAGGAGCAACCGCCGAGACCATAACCACGCTGTCGGTCGGCTGCAATAATTCCCTTAATCTCGCAGCGGCATCGTCTGCCAGCAAATCCATTTCTTTGCGGGTAAGCGCAAGCGTGTTCACGCCCTCGGCAGTAAGTTTCTTCCTGATTGCTCCTCCGACAAAACCGCCGGCGCCGATGACGACGACGCGGCTCGGCTTGACGGGATTTGGATTTAAGTGTTCAAGCACGAGCTGCCTTGTGCTTTTCGGCGCGCAGCGCAGGCATGCCGAGAGTGAAATAGTCGAGGCCGGCCGAAACCACGGCATTCCCGTCGAGGACGCGATAAGGATCAATAACCGCCCGGCCTGCCATCACCTGCGCGAGATCGGCGGGCTTAAGATCGCGGAAGACAGGCCAAGGCGTCATGATGATAAGCGCATCGACGCCTTGTGCCGCCTTAAGCGCCGAAGCGCAGCCTGTGGCGGCGGGATGGTTTGCCGAGGTAGACGGAACCGCCGGATCGTAAACCCTGAGTGTGCAGCGCTGCAGATGCTTGATCAGCGCCAGCGAGGGAGAATTCTTGATGGAGTGCGTGTTTTCTTTGTAAGCAAGTCCGAGCACGCCCAGTACGGCGCGCGGCTTTACTGCGAGCACCTCGCCGTGAAGCGTGCGTAGCACCCAATCGCGCCGATGCCGGCTGTTGCGCACGAAGGCTTCAATAATGCCCGCGTCACTGCCGGTTGCCTGAGCAAGGCGCAGCACTGTGGCCAGATCCCGTTCCAGATTTCCGCCGGCCAGCCCAAGACCCGGGTTGAGATACGAATGTGCGCCAATGCGCCTATCAAGCTTCAAGGCGGGCGCGATTTCACTCCAGTCGGCGCCTATCCGCTCGCTGAGTTCCGCAAGCGTGTTGGCCACGCTGATTGAAGCCACAAGACAGCAGTTGATGGCGATTTTGGCCAGCTCGGCGCTCTCAAAGCGCATCGGCAGGATGGGGCATTCGAATGCCGACAAAAATTGCCGGTAGCTTTCAGGCAGCGGCCGCTGCGGAGCCGCACAGCCGACAATAATGCGCTCGGGACGCACGGCACGTTCCACTGCATTCCCGAATATCAGTGTTTCAGCCTGGTAATAAAGGCGTTCTGGCGGCAGCGGAAGGCTTCGGGTAAATCCCGGCGGTACTTGGCACAGGATTACCAGAATCGCTTTGCTGTTTAGGCCGATGGCAGCAGCGTCAATCAGCGCCCGGATACCGGTGAGATCGCTCTCTCCCTGATCATCGGTAGGCACATCAGCGGCAATGTAGATGACATCGCAACGTTTGAGATCGCCGCTGTCTGATGTAAATCTGATGCGCTCCCGGTTTTTCTCCAGCAACTGTGGTAAACCAGGCTCCATCACCGGCAGTGCTCCTGAGCTCAGCCTTGCAATGACGGCGGGATCGGCATCGAAGCAAAGCGTTTCGAATCCTTTCTCCGCCGCCGCAGCGGCCGAGTTGAGTCCGAGGTGGGTCATCCCTGCATATCCGATGACAAACATGCTCACGCTCTGATCTTTCGCAAGGCATCCTCGCCCAATCTGCGCAACAGCCGCTGCAACCACAAATCATTGGACAGGTCGGTGCTGGGACTCTTGCAAAGCGCCTTGAAATGGGCATACTCGGCGGCCCAGGTTGGATCGTCTTCGACCAGGGTGACTACGTCTTCGGGAGGACGGCCGGAAGGCAGTATCCGGGTACGCTTGGTAAATATGCTGGGGCCCCATTTGCACAGCGAGCGAATGTGGGCCGTGCCTTTTTCGGCGAGCACATCGCAGGTGAAATCATTACGCCAGGATAGAAGCGTAATTTCAAACTCAAGTTTGGGTTTGGTCGTATCCGAGGCGAACACTACGTGATCCGGCGCCCGGTTCTCAAAACAATTGGCGGAAACGATGTGAAAATCATCTTCCAGCTCGCCAAACCAGAATCTTGCGGTATCCAAGAGATGTGACCCCAGGTCCGGCAGCACTCCCGCGCCTTGATCGCGCCACGCCGAATCGCGCACCAGCCTGGCAGTGCCATTGCCGTAAAACATCCTGCAGCGATAAATTTTTCCCAGCTCGCCGGATTTAACCAAGTCGCGCATGCGCATGTAATGCGGCTCGAAGCGGTGGTTATATGCGGTGTAGCATACAACCTTCCTGGAGTCTGCGAGCCGGTTGAGCTGCATGATCTTGTCACCGTCATCAGCCCACAACGGCTTTTCCACCAACACGTGTTTGCCGTTGTTCAGGAGGTAAGTGAGCACATCCACTTTGGGTTTATCGGATATGCACACCAGCGCCGCATCATAACTTGAAAGCGGGACTTCCTCGACCGCGCGGTATTGGGCTTCGGTATTGACCGGGTCGACGGCAGCGACAAAATCGCTTCCGGCGAAGTGCCGGCGTTTATTACCCTGGACACCGAGGCCGACTACGAGAGATCGCATAAAACTGATGACCTAGCGGTAATTGGCCTGCCGTTCAACATCGTCAATCTTTTTATGCACGTCTCCAGGCGTAATTGGAACATTCCCGTCGCGTTCACATTCACATGCCGCCGCCATCGAGCCAATTATGGTGGCAACTGTGTCCGACTTCGTGACAAGCATGGCTAAAGTAGCATAAGCGAGGAGCGCATCTCCGGCACCGACCGCGTCTACCAACCGATCGACAAAACTATCCACCACCGCGAAGGAATCAAGGAATTCATGGTTTTTACTGCGGCAGGTGAGCACGCCGCGTTCACCGAGTTTTAGGATAAGCGTCTTGCAATTTGCGGAATCGTACAGAGCGGAAGCCAGGGGACGAATGCCGGAATCCTGGTCAGCCAATGCGAAACGGGCTTCCCGCTCATTGGGCGTAATGAGATCGAAATTTTTGAACTCGGTTATGTTGCCCCAACGGCTGGCAACCTGGCTGTCCGCTACTTTGTATGCTTTTGGTGGAATGGCTTTGACCAGCCGCGGAATAGTGCGGCGATTGAAGATGCCGTGGCGAAAATCACTGAACACCACGGCATCACAGGATGTTCCTTTGACAGTCTTGGCCAGTTTATCAAGTATCTCGTCAGAAATAGTGCGGTTATCCAGCGTATCAATTTTAAGCAGCCTGTAGCCGCCCGCTACGATGGCATTCTTGTTGGTAGTGGGCCGGGTAGAGTCAATAACCGGACGGCATTCGACACCGGACTTCTTGAGCCCGTTCAGCACGAAGTCTTTCAACGCATCATCGCCCAGAACCGTGGAAAACACCACTTGCGCACCCGCAGCCCGCAAATGCTCTGCCACTACAGCAGCTCCACCGATGTAATCATCACGTCTTTCATAAAGCACGCTCATGGTGGGAGTTTTGGCTTGACCGCCAATCATCGCGGTCTGGGTGTAGCTATCAACGATGGTGTCCCCCACCACATGAACTTTTTTCCCCTTGAGTTTATCGAGGCTTCCCCGCAGTGAGCCGAACGTGAGCTTGTGCCTATGCATCAAAGTGAGCAGCGTCTCCAGCCTGATACTGGGCGGCGCCAGGTCAATAAGCTTGGTGGAGGAATAGACAATGTCGCCTGGAGTAAAAATAATTTTGCCGCCATAGGACTCCAGCACTTCCTTCTCTTCATGCGTTTTCGGCGTGGTATTGTCAGCGGTATACTCGTAGCCCTTGGCAAAAAAATCCGGCTGAAGCCTTGAAATATTCTTTAGCGGGGTGGCTTCCGAATCTATGATCACGTAATCGACGATTTCGAAAGCAGCCAAGTTAAGCGCACGGAGATCTTGCGGTATGTGCGGCCGGTATTGTCCCTTGCTGATATGCGCGTCCGCCGTGATGCTGGCTATCAGGATATCGGCTTTACTCTTGGCGTAAAGAAGATGCCGCAGGTGCCCTGGATGCACCACATCGAACACGCCGTGGCACATGATTACCTTTTTCTTCCGCGGGCGCGGTCCGATGATTTTGCGCAACTCCTCAACGGATTTGATCTTGTGGCGGTATTTCTTGGTAAGCGATGCGAGCACGGGTATCAGCTGTTGCCAAGATATTGAAACCAGGTTTTCGTCGCCTCGGCGATGGATTGCGGATCCCATAACGGTGCATCGCGCCATGCTTCGATGTCCCTAGCCATACGCGCCACGCCTTCTTCGAAAGACACCCGCGGCCGCCATCCCAAATCGCGCGTAATCTTCGTAATATCGGCCCAGGTGCAATCGGGCTCGCCAGGCCGCTTTGGAATATGGATTCTTTCACCGCCTAAAAGATCAACCAGGTGATTTACTGACTGCGGATTGCCGGCCCCGAGATTCCAGATCTCGCCGGTCTTGTCTGTTTCGGCGGCAAGCCGAAATGCCTCCGCCACGTCGGTCGCATAAAGAAAGTCGCGTTTCTGCGTGCCGTCGCCGGCTACCGTGAACGGCTTGCCCTCCAGTTTTTGCTTGAAGAAGACGCCGAACACCGCGCCGTAGGCGCCGGTAGTCCGTACCCTTGTCCCGTAAGCATTAAAGATGCGAATCGAATTTACCGGCAGGCCATACACCTTGCGCCAATGAAAACACGCCTGTTCCCCCATGTATTTACTCAGCGCGTAGGGGTATCGCGGCGCGATGGGATGATCCTCGCGTGTCGGCGTAGCGGCAAGACCGTAACAGGACGAAGATGCCGCATAAACCAGCTTTTGCACTTTCATGTGACGGGCACACTCCAGCACATGGGCCGTGCCCTGGACGTTTGCGGACATATATTCAAGAGGGTGTTCGATGGAGGGAACAATATCGCCGATCCCCGCAAAGTGGAACACGTAGCGCGCCTGTGCAAACAACTTGTGGCCTGGATGCAGGTCGCGAATGTCAGCACGTTCAAACGAAAAATCCGGACTGCCTGCAAGATGGGCGATATTGCTCTCGCGGCCGCTCACCAAATTATCTATTGTTCTCACCCGGTAGCCATGGTCCAGGAGATTGTCAACCATGTGACTGCCAATAAATCCCGCCCCCCCGGTGACAATGGCAATGGCTTTTTCGGTCATGCCGCCTTGAGCACTTTCATGCGCTTGACATTGAAGTAAAGGTCATCAGTCATGCTGTTGGGCAGTTTGCCGGCCTTGAAAGCCTTACACATATCACGTACAGCGTCTTCGATGCTGTATTTCGGCCTGAAGCCAAGCACGCGGGCGATCTTGTCCGAATTAATGTGGTAGGAGCGGATATCATCGGTAGGCGTGGTCACAATTTCAATTTCGCCCTTATCCGGAAATTCTTCCTTAACCACACGGCGGACAATCTTGGCGATGTCCATGATGCTCTGGTTCTGATAGCCGGCGTTGAAGGTCTGGCCGGAAATCTTCTCATCAGGCGCGCTGAGCAACAACTGGTAAAGGTCGCACATGTCCTGGATGTGCAGGTTGGGACGCAGCTGGCTGCCGCCGAAAACGGTGATCTTGCCGTTATTAATAGCATGGTTGGTCAGAATATTGACCGAAAGGTCAAGGCGCATGCGCGGGCTGTAGCCACAGATGGTGGCCGGACGGATGGTGACACAGGTGAAACCGGGCCCCTGGTGCTTCCACAGCAACGGTTCGCACATGCCTTTGTATTTATTGTAATGAGTCAAGGGCACCAGCGGGTGGTCTTCGGTGACCTCCGGCTTATCGGAGACACCGTAAACGGAACTAGAGGAACAGTACACAAATCGTTTCACGCCCGCTTTTTTGGCAGCGATCACCATCGGTTCAAAAGCATCCAGGTTAACGCTGGTACTGAGTTTTTCATCCAGTTCAAAGCTGGCATCATTGGAAATGCAGGCAAGGTTCAACACCGCCTCGATTCCTGCAAAGGCCTTGGCAAGCTTGGCCGTATCGCGGATATCCCCTTCGACAAGCCGGAGATTGGGGTGGCCCATCGGCAGATGGTTGCCGAAATACATCATGTCATAGAGGGTAACGTTATAACCCGCTTTGAGAAGCTGCGGCGTGAGCACGCTGCCAACGTAGCCCGCACCTCCGGTAATGAGGACTTTTTTCATCTTGGTTTATCCGGGATTGATTAAGGAATCGTATTCAAACAACTGCGCGTTTGGGCGGCTTGGCGGCCTTTTCAGTATTAATCGAATACCCTGCGGCGACTGCATCACGATGAAACATCTGGACCGTGTCGAGCGAATAGTCTTCGAGCTTCTTCCCCACGAGCGGCAACTTCGCAAGGATGTCGTTGGTAACGGTAATAATGTGGCAGCCAATGGCGTCCGCATGGAAAATGTTAAGCAATTCGCGCGGGCTGGCCCAGATGAGCTCAGCCTTCGGTTTGGATTTCAGAATCTTCACTGCCTCGGCCATCAGCGGCAAAGGGTCGACGCCGGTATCGGCGATGCGGCCCGCGAATACCGAAACGATTGCCGGAGTGCCTGGCGCAAGACACCCGGTCACTTGGCGGACTTGTTCAAGCGTTGTTATCGCCGTTACGTTGACCGCAACCCCGGCTGCTGAAAGTTCGCGGATAAGAGCCCCGGAAAACTCGCGTTTGGTATTGGTAACGGGAATCTTGACGTTGACATTCCTGCCCCAGGATGCAATCACCTTCGCCTGGCGCTCCATTTCGTCAAAATCATCGGCAAACACCTCGAGCGAGACCGGCCGATCCGGAATCGCCGCAAGAACCTTTCGCGCAAAATCTTCATAGTCAGTGATTCCCGCTTTGCGCATCAATGTCGGATTAGTAGTAAATCCCTTGATGAGCGGGTTGGCATACATTTTCATGATTCCATCAAAATCCGCACCGTCGGCGAAGATCTTGACATGCAGCTTATTTATCAGGCTCATCTTCCAAGTCTCCACGCATCATTTTCGGGAAAGGATTAATCGAACTGCGGCAGGAAGTGAATTAATCATTCTATCCGGCTTGGGACACTTGCCTTCCCTGTAACCTCGATTTATAAAAATAGTATAACAACCCGCGCTTTGCCCGGCAACAACATCGCTACAACGGTCGCCCACCATGTAGCTGTTGGTAAGATCTATTTTCCATTGTCTTGCGGCTTCCAAAAGCATCCCGGGTTTAGGCTTACGGCACCCGCAACCCTCATCCTGGCGGTGCGGGCAAACCTTGATATCGTCCACCTGCAGGCGCTCTTTGAGACGTTGGTGCATGGCTTCGACTGTAACACCGTTTATGAGCCCATTACCGATGTCAGGTTGGTTGGTAACAACGATGACCAGAAAATTGGCGCGCTTGAGCGCCTGCACGGCATTCTTCACTCCTGGCAACAGCCGAAAATCTTCAATCCGGCGCGGCGCATAGGGCTTCCCTCTGCGCACTTCGCAGCGGTTGACCACCCCATCACGGTCGAGGAAAACAGCCCGAGGTGTTTTGACAATATTTCTTGAGCTCACGCTTTTAGAATGACGTTACAAACAACCTCTGGATACGATCTGCCGGCTATTGTTGAGGTTGAGGTTAATGCTTCCCGCTGAAAGCAATTCGTGAATTACATCTTGTCTGCGAGCAGACGTCCGGTGTATTAAACTTATCCATCAAGAGGCGACTGAAGCGGCGCTCGTCCGACGGTATTCCTTCAGGACGTCGCTAACCGTTCCGGCCATGACGATTTGTCCCTGGTCCATGAGAATTGCCTTATTGCACATGGATTCAATGAGCGTTTCAGTGTGTGAGGCAAGGACAAGAATGCTCGATCGACTGACCAGCGCATCGATACGTTTATTGGCGTGCTCAACGAAACGGGCGTCGCCAGCTCCAAGCCCTTCGTCCAGCAGCAGTATCTCGGGATCGATCGCGGTAGCGATGGCAAAGCCGAGGCGCATCAGCATTCCGCTGGAATAGGTCCGGACCGGGAACGAGAGGTATTGGCCCAGCTCGGTGAACTGCTCAATATTCGGTGTTTTCTGCCGAATTTCTTTTCTTGTCATGCCAAGAAAGAGTCCACAGGTCAGCATATTCTCATAACCGGTGTCTTCTAGATTCAGCCCTGGGCTCGTGTTAAATAAGGGCGACACCCGGCCATTAATAATCGCACGTCCGGCAATAGGCTCGTAAACGCCGGCAATTACGCGAAGAAGCGTTGACTTGCCCGCGCCATTGTGTCCGATAAGCGCAACCCGATCCCCGTGTTCAATGACAAGCGAAATACTGTTCAGCGAGCGCACACTCACGCGCTCGCTGCGCTTGCCTTCCCGGCGGATCAATCCGCCGGCTCGCGACAATAGCGTAGTGCGAAAACTCTGCAGGTGACCGTAAATCAGAAAGTCAACCGTGACATTCTCAAGAATAATTGATGCCAAAAAACCCCCTTAAAGCCAGTAAGGTATGCGCCGCCGGAAGCGACTGTAAACCAGTAACGTGAACAACCATCCAATCAGCGTGCCCGCGATAACTACGATCCAACTATAGGCGGTCGGCGGCTTGCCAAGCATCGGCATGCGCACAACCTCGAGGTAGTGGAGCAAAAGATTAAAGTTAACAAGGGCAACGCCCATACGGCCGCTAAGCTGGTCGTATGTCCAGAAGATAGGTGTAACAAATAATAGAACCTGGAGAAAGATGGTGATGAGTTGTGGCACGTCGCGAAAGCGTGCGCACAACATGCCCAGCAGCGTAGCGACCCACACTCCGTTGACACAGATAATAAATAAGCCGGGAATTATCAACAACGTCGCCCACGTTAACGGAACACCGCAAAAATACGCGATACCGACGTAAACAACGAGATTATGAAAAAAAAGAATGAGGTTCCGCCATGTCAGTGCACAGGTGAGCACTGTATAAGGAAAGCGCAGTGTTTTGATAATCCCTTCGGCAGCGTTAAATGTCGCACAACCTTCGGTAATTATTGCGGACAACATCGTCCAGGTAATCATTCCTGCGCTCACATATGGGAGGAATTCGACAACGTTGACTTTCCAAAGACGAGCCCAGACGATGCTGAAGATAATAATAAAGATTGCAAGGCTGACCACAGCCCAGAAGGGGCCAAAAACGGTGCGCCGATAGCGGCCTCTCACCTCGGCCCATCCCAGCCGACCCCACAAGCGCCATTGCTTGGAGCCATCGTAAATGTCTCGTAGGACGAGGTCGTATTGTGGTACCAATTATTTACGCTCTTAACAGGAAATTAAGAAAGAAGCAGTTAACGGTGCAATGAGGAAGCATCGGGTATTCCAATGACCCAAACCTGAAGGGACAAGAGAAAAGCTTATTCGGAACCGGTCTTGCTAAAAGAGCGCGTTGATAATAAATGAACTCAAAGGTTTTAATTACCATTTTGTTGCATGTTGTTGTAATTTTGGGTGAGACACGAGGCAGTGCCACACCACAGCCTGAAAAGCTTCGGTGTGAGGGGTAACTAAATTAGGATCAATAGTGGGTATCACAATTACCTGGTCCCCTACCTTGCGGGTATAACCGCCATCGCGCCCCACGACCCCAAAAATTTTCATGCCGCGTAATTTCGCGAACTCTAATGCCCTGACAATATTGGGGCTGACATTCTTCTCCAAGTTGCCGCCGCCGACAGAAAAAACAAATACGCCATCCTTATCCGTTGCACGGCTCGTTTTGAGCCACGCAGCAAACACCGTATCCCAGCCTTCATCATTGGTCCTGGCGGTCAACTCGGAAACATTATCAGTTGGAGCATAAGCCTCGAAACCGCATAGTTTTCGAAAATCATTGACCGCATGCCCGCAATTGCCCGCGCTTCCCCCAACCCCGATAAAAAACAATCTGCCTCCCTTGGCCCTCAAATCCGCGAGCGATTCGGCCATGGCATCGATGGCTTGATGGTCAATGGTGCGGGCGATCTCGCCCACCTGCTCAAAATACTTCCGAACATGTGACATTTGCGCTCCCCATAACTAGCGAATAGGCCTAAAGTCAGGCCCGGCCCAGGTCGTAAAGAATACTTCAACCCCATGCAGGCTGCAAACGACTAGGTGCTCTAATAAACCTTCAAGAAACAACTAAGGTTTTCGCGCAATGGCCGCAATATTGCCTAGCTTCAAACCTAGCATTGGCCATTCCCAGTCCGGGATAAAGTGTAATTTTATTCCCAATACCGTGAATGCAGCGCGCAGCAAGTAGGTTGCAGGAAAATAATTTAGCGTATCGGCGATTTCAACTGTCTCAAATCCGCACCGGGTGAGAAGCATTTTTATTGAACGCGGCGAAAACAGATGCGGATGTTGCAGCGTAAAAGGCGGCCACCGGCGGGCCAGCATCCTTGCCAACAGGGACTGCGCGTTATGAGTCACGACAAATAACACCCCTCGAGGCTCAAGACTGCGGTAAATTTCGCGCAGTATCCGCCCCGGATCTAATAGATGATCCAGCACGTGTATCATGACAGCAGTGGAGACGCTCCCAGCAGGCACGTCAGCGGACGTAAAGTTAGCACTGCGTATCGTGAAACTGCGATGTTGAAACCGGTGAGCCAGCTGGTCATGCACTTCGCTGTTGGGTTCATAAAGCCAGAAATGTTCAAATGCACCGGCGCGTGCGCAGGTTTCCGCGAAAAGTCCGATGTCACTGCCAATTTCCAGAAAGCCGCCGGCCATTCGGCTGTAAAGCATCAGCGGCTTGGAGTAAGCCTCTTGCGTACGCAAACGTGCCGCGAGCGGCACTTCAGCCATGTTCTCGGCCTGACGGCTATATAATTGATCCAGTTGTTCATGACTGTAGTAAGTGGGGCAGTATAACGCTTCGCAATCACCGCATTTGTAATAGGTGAAAAAGACTCTTGCAGAAGCATAACCGGAAAGGAATTTACCGTGTTCCTCCAGCGCCAAAGACTCCGCTGGAGGAATTGATGCCATCGCCGGTTTCGCACGTGACGATGTGGCTCCGCAGCATGGACACTGACCACGCCTTTGGTAATAGGTGGGATTAGCTATGACTTCAGCTTGGGCCGGGTTCACGTAAGTATTATTTCACTAAAATTTCACAAGAAAAGGGAGTACACGTTTACTTAAACAAATATACCCTTAACCGCCTCAGTGCAATCTTAAACAGAGAATGGGCAACGGACAGAAAATTTCTCAGGTTGAGGGAACCGGAACCTTCTCTGTCCACCGAAATGAGCGGGATTTCCAAGTAAGATTTATTCTCGTGCAACAGACGGGTCAGGAATTCAGCTTGATAACCGAAGCCAGTGGTTTCCACGTGGAAGCGCATAACGTCGTAGCGTTTATACAAAGGACAGCCATTGTAGTATCGCAATGAGTAACCGCTTGCCAGATTGACCAATGCCGTGTAAAGCCTAGAGATAATACGACGATACGCCTTACGTCCTCTAATCTCGGTGAAATACGGAATAATTATATCGGCCTGGCCAATGTGCCTCAGAACCTCCAAATGTGTCTCAAGAGGCTCGATATCATCGCCGCAAACCAGGCGGTAATATTTTCCCTTTCCCATAAATGCCCCCTCTACGAAATTTCGCGAAACACCACGGTTGATTTCATTAGTGAAAAAGCGAATCGGGAACTCGGGATGATTGTTTTGATAGGCCCTGACGCAATCAACCGTCCGGTCCTGTGAGCAATCATCGAAAATCAGTATCTCATAAGAAATCCCGCTGATTTTCGAAGCATTAACCAGCTTCTCGATTGCGCCGGTGACATTAGCCTCCTCGTTGTAACAGGGAACAAAAAACGAAACATCAATATTCGAGGGAGTTGTCTCAGCCAAGTTGTGCTCATCAGGTGATAAGGATTCAGGCGGATTTGCCACTTAATGACCGTCCATCGAGTTCGAAATTCTACCCACTCCGCTGAATATTAAATGCTTGCTGGACTGCATGGATTGTCGCAGCAATCCTGTGGCCCTTTTCAGTAAGCTGGAAGCCGGTCGGCAGCTGTACTGCAAGCCCGTCGGACATCATTACTTGGAGTCGACTCATATAACTCTCCTGCTGGATATAACGCTCAAGAATACGGGCATAAAGTTCTGATCTGGTGGGCTGGTTTAACAGGTCAAACAAAATGCGCAGTGATATGGATTTGTAGACCGCCCCAAACATAACAAGAAAGCACAACACCAGGAACCAGTAAGTGGCGGATAAATACCAAAACATTACCACGCGGCCCGAAAGTATTGCAAACAGCAGCACTACCATATAGACCAGAATCGATGCAGTAATGGCAACCAGCGCAGGCGCTTTTCGTTGGAGCAATCGCAGCAGACAAGCAGTAAGAACCAAATAAGCCGTGAAACCGCATACTCCGCTGAAAAATGCCTCAGTCATTACCCAGTCCTTTGCAAGCCAATAGCACCAATACTAATTTTATATAACCACGCCACCATAACCCCCGGAAAAGCGGTAAGAGTAAGCACTCCTTCCTGGTTTTTAATAAGGCCAGCAGCGATTAGCCCGGACAAACGATGCTGCATAATCCAGGACAAACCCTCACCGCCTCGATAGCGTTGTGCAAGCTCGCCTTCCGTCAAAGGCCTGTCTGCTTTCAGCAAAGTTAAAAGCAAACCAAGGGTATACCCACGTGACAGCAGCGCCCACGCCTCCAAATAAAATAAACCCAATCCACAGAGAATCATTAAAGCAGCCACAATATCCCCGAAGGTGGCTTTACCTGCTCCCGGCCATAGCAAAAAGGCCCCGCCCCAAAATGCAATCATCACGAGAATACCAATCAGAAACTGCACAGCATTACGCTCAGCAACAATAGGCAACCGCACGATGATTAGCAGGTACAGCGGTAATGCCGTACCGGCAATCAATGCATAAAGCATGACCGGTGAAAGCGAAAAATCAAGATGATGCATCAGATATGTTTCTGCCGTAGCTATAACAAACTTTTACCGACTGCGTCCAAGTAATGTAAAGCCACGTTCCAGGTATAAGCAAGGGCAAGATTGAGCGGTGCCTAACTCTGTATTCATAAGATGTCGCGCTGCTCAGCATAACCGGCTGTCATGCCGTGGCGGTAGAGTAAATAGAATATGGCGCCAGGCAGACTGATAATGATGCTGCCCAGCCCAAGAAAAGCGGAAATCAGCAGTGCAATGCTAGGCTGGATCGCCACTGTGCTTAAAGTAGAAACCATTGCCATTTCGCGTGTGCCCCATCCGCCAATGGAAATCGGAAGAGTGCTGACCAGAATAACCGGGGGAATCAATGTCAAGAAATAAAACAAAGGTACATTCTGATCAAAAGCCAAGGCAAAAAAGAAAACCGCTATTATTATGTTGATGCAACCGATTACAGATAAAGCCATCACGATCCCTAGCGAGTCGGGAGTGAGAAATATACGCCTTGTATCTGCTGCAAGGTAAGCCACTGCCCGAGCGGCGCGCCATTTGTGCAGCGACCGTGACAATCTGTCCCCCAACATGACTATCGCGAGTCCACTCACTCCGCCAATCAACAAGAGTGGAACCAGCCATATCAGATTCCCCATTTCAATATGATGTGCCAGCCAGGGCATGGTCAGCGCCACCATGAGAATCAAACCCATTAACATTGCCGCGCGATCCAGCACGATACTGTTCATAGCATTTTTAACGGTGCAACCTGACTTATGGGCCAGCCACATCCGTACAGCATCACCTCCGACAGTAGCGGGCAGCGCTTGATTAAAGAAAGTACCAATATAGGTGATGCGCAGAATTTGCATGAATGGCAAAGTAGATCCAAGACGGCTCATGACAACGCGCCAGCGCAATGATGCAAGCAAAGGTTGAAGGCTGAGCTGGACGATGCCGGCAATTAGGAGAAATACATTGGAATTCTTGAGTTCGACCAGCATGTCTCGGAAATCCACGCTGCGGAAAAGGTACCATAACAATGCAACGGTCAATACAAATTTAGCCGATAGGGTCAAGCATTTAGCAACAAGCCGTTTGTATTTCAAAGCGGTCCTCAATTTAAGACTCTTTCCGCGTATTAGATCCAAGAAACATATTTAAATTTCCCTGTTCCAGATATATCAATGAGTAATAATCCTCCATAGCACCAGTAGTAAATTGGCATCTGGGTTTTCCAGTCTCGTTATTCACATCTTCTTCCGACATTCATACTTTCAGCCCAAGTATTCGCAGTTCTGTAAAATCCTTGAGTCGACATCCTGACAGAAGTGGCCCCACTCGTTAAGACAGAATTTAGGTTCCGATAAGTGAAGCTCTGCGGGTTAAGCTGCCAGTTTCTGCGGCAGCGAATTAAAGTACACGCTATCCGGCGTCTTGCCGTCAACGAACAAAATATCCGCATGGAGTTTCAGGTCCAATATCTGTCGAAGGATTCCCTCAACGTTCTCCCTTTCGTTGTAAGTCGAGATAAATATGAGGAGGTCATTACTCATCTATCGCATCCAGTTTAGCTTGCAACACCAACGCACCATCTCCTTGAGGCTCACGGAATGACCAAGAAATTGTCACGTCACAGCCTATCCCGCAAAAAAAGCTTAATTCCAAATTGATTATTTTAACATGAAGACCTTTGCCGTCTTGCTAGACCGACGAGCGAAGAACTGTTACTGTAACGAGCGCCGTCTGCATGCGAGAGATTCATGACGTTAAATGCCGATCCGCCTCCTTCCTTGGATGCTCTTTCTGCCCTTGGTTCCCAATTGTTAAATCAGGAAAGGCCGCTAACGCGTGGCACCGCTTTAGCTCTGGTCATCGCTGTGGGAATATTCGCGAACTGGCCGGCGCTCCTCAGCGATAGCATCATGTGGGACGATTGGATTGTGCTGACCTGGATCACTCAGGCACGGCCGGATTGGATGTTTCAGTTTTTTAGCAGTTATGGCGTTACGCCATATATTCTCGTCGATTTTCCGTTCATTGCCTTCGTGCAACACGCTGCAACTTCGGTCCTGATCGCCAAGATAATCTACTTTTCAAGCGTGATAATAAGCGCCGTTCTCATCATGCTGATTTCGAAGAGGGTCGCACATGGAAATCTGCTATTCGCTACGTTGGCAGGCGCTTCAGCAGCATGCTGTCCCGCATGGAGCGGAGAAGGTTTTCATTTAGCCGGGCTGATATACAGTTTGATTATTGCGTCATTCCTGGTAGGTATGCTTTTTTTCATTCAGGTGGCCTCCTCCACGAGGCGCAGGCTTGCTATTCGGGTGATCGCCCTTTCTGCTCTGTTCCTCTCCTTTTCACTCAACTCTCTTCTTGTGCTTTTTTATGCGTTGGTTCCCGCAGTGTTTTATGCCTCTCTGCAGAATGAACTAAAAGACTTGCGCACATTATTCTTGAACGCGAGGGTATTTCTTATCCGTCACCTGGATTTTCTTGTACTTCCCATTGTTTTTTGGGTTCTCAAAGAGACATTGATGCCGCGCGTGGGCATATATGTTCGTTACAACAAGATTAGTTTTGATTGGATCCGCATCTTCATCTCCTACTTGCGGCTCATTCCGGACATTTTGGGCACCAATATTTTTGTCCCTTTCTCAATTCCAATCGGTTCTTTGGCTGCGGTGGTGATCTTCCTCATTGTGTTCCTTGGCAGCCGGCTGGTGCTGGCGCGTTTCGAGAACGACGCCGAGGCGGCTAGAAGCCACCTTAAAATGTTATTCGGCCTTGGTATTCTGGCGCTGCTCGGCACGGCATTGCCTTACTACTTAGTAGGGCGGCGCACTTTCTATGCGTACGGCTTTAACAGCCGGGACAGTGTGCTTTTTCCCCTATCCGTCAGTTGGATCACAGCGGCGCTGTTCTGCATGCTCTTGAAGCTTCGAGCGTCATTCCAAGCGCCCGAACCGCAGGGCTCAGGGCTCCTCCGGCGGCGAGTTGCCATAGGCGCTTTTGCCGCTCTTATCGTCGCGCAATCATTTTCCAATTGGCGAAATCACGCTGACTGGCAAGCCCATTACGCTTATTATCGCTCCGCCATCGAGAAGGTTGCTCATGACCAGCTTGTCGGTCAGGCATCTGTGATCCAAGTGATCGACAAACTTCCCAGGGATAGAACCCTGCGGACATGGAACTACCCCACCTCAATCTGGACCGAGATTATTTCAGCGGCATTCCAAAAAACGACCCGGTTGGCCATTCCTTATCCCCCGGAGAATAGTCGCTTTTTTACACGGGACGAAATCAACCGACGTGTTCGAGAAACAGAGGTCGCTTTTATGCTCAGCGGAATTGATTTGGATGGCCAACAGATTCGTCTCACCGTAGAGCCAGGCAGCGGCGCCCGGGACCCAATCCATCTGGCACTGGCATACTGGCGAGCCCGCTTTTTTGCCCCTGACGACATGCCCAAGCTCCTGGACTCCTTAACCCGAATCAGGAGCGAACGAATCGGAGGCGAATAGCTAGCTCCGTCTCGGACTTGCGTTCGAGATACCGGAGCCTAGCGTCTCAGACGCTTGTTAGACTCCGAGTCTGACAACGCTTTAGATGCTGCTGCAGCCGGCGCCGGGCGGTTAGCCAGGAGGGCCCGGAACTGCGCCATCGCTTCGTTCGGAGCCAACAATCCCGTGTGAATAATACCTGCTTCGGGATCAGACAAGTCCGCGCGCTCAGGGCTCATCATGTACACCCCCGGGCGCCGCGCCGCGCGCGCGGCCAGGCCGAACATGTCCATCTGTCCAATGAAGGCGTCTGCCTTCCGGGCCAGACACGCGGCCTCCGCCAGCGTGAGCCCGGCCTTCCTGGCGAATGCAATCGCACTACGCATCGAGCCTGCAGGCGATTGGAGAGCAATCGGCCCCACCCTGTTCAGCACCACAAAGGTTACATCGGGGAACTCGGGCGCGAGGGCGCGAACCGCTTCTTCCCACGGCCCGATCCACTCATCACAGAAGCCCTCGTCGTTTTCGGGAAGACCGAGGGCCACAACGAACGCCCCGGGATGCGCAGTCTTCAGGTAGTTGTTGGCGTTCCGCTCGAAGCCGGTGGTCGAGAAGATCCGCGTCCAGCCTGGGTTGTCGAACATCTCTGCGCGGACCTGTTGGGACGCATCGAGATCGCACTCATCTTCACGTCCCCGGCGCTCCTCGGCGACAGTGAGCGCGAAAACATGGGCATCGTGCGCCGCTTGCTCGTCGAAAAACACGTTCACGTTGGCAAATACGTCAGACATCAGCAGGAGCGACATCAGGCGATCGAGCTGCACCTGCTCGGCGTTGCCGGAAATGTGGAAATTCGCGTGGGCCTTGAGCTTGGACGGCGGGGCATTAAGCACGTAGCGTTGCCACAGCACCGCGTTACGCAGCGTGTCGACGGTTACGGGACCATGCAGCCTTGCGCCGAAGTTAATGCGGTCCGCTAAGATTCGCTCCTTATACTTGAAAATGCTAGCTGCTACTGCGTACAGCGTGCGGAAGAAGTACGAACGGCGGATCATATTATGCGCAATCAGGGCATAGAGTTGGCGCGGCGAATTCACTGTGGGTGGGAACGGGCGCCGCCCGGTGAACCACCCATATAACCGGCCGAGACGGCCAGGTAAACGAGCTATGAACTCCAACATGTTCGCGTTATTCCTGTGGTTGAAGGCGATGGTACACGGCCTCGAAGTACTTCATCAGCAGCGCGGCATCTTCCTTCAGCCACACGAGGTGCTGATGCTCGGTGGCGAACGGGTAGCGGGGCGCATTAACCTCAACCCCCGCTACCGACGCGAAAAGATGCTCGTAATTGGTGATCACATAGGGAACGTCAGTGAAGGTTGCCATCGTCGAGAATCCGCTAGAAGCTCCCATGAACAAGTCAGCCGAACGCAGGAGCGCGAGTTCATGTGCAAGAGTCAGTCCCATGACGCGTGGGATGCTGACGTTCGGCCGGCGTGTCAGCACGCTTTCCCACTCGTGGAAACCCCCGAGCATCAGGAAGTGGACGTCCGGGTAACGGTCGGCCACGGTATCAATGAACGCATGCCATTCGTTGAGTGGTGAATCGCGGTACGTTGCGGCCGGAATCGCATTGAGCCGGCTCTGGCGAGGATTGATGCACACGACAAACCGGTCTGGCCAGTGCTGCAGAAGGAATTCCCGTGCCCACCGCCCGTAGCCCCTCGGAGCGGCCAGCTGCGGCACAAAGCCCTCGCGTGCGTAAAACCGGTTGATGATATCGTGACTCATCGGGTAGGTCATGCGGCGCCGCAGATGTTGGTGGAGGGAAGGCCACATGGGAGTGCGGCTTGCGGCGAGGGAGCACAGGATGAGCCCGGCCGTCACCGAATCCCGGACGAGGCGAATTGAGCTGAGCCCCGGCAGACAGAGGAATGCCGGAAACAGGTTGTCAAGATGCACCGGGTAATTGTAACGGTTGATAAAATCCTGGGCCTGCGCCGCGGGATAGACTGGGTCAACAAACAAGCAGAGGTCTATTCCCGTACAACCTGCCTCACGGGCCAGACAGGCGATATTCATTTGCGCGGTCAGCGCATCTCCAAGCGCGTAGTGCAGGTACGAAAGGTCGAAGAGACCGGCGAATCGTTCACGCCCGGCGCTCCGGATATCGGTAAGGAATTGGCGAATTACGCCTAATCGAGAGCCCACTCAGCCTACCTGGATTTCGACCTCCGGCAGATGAAGCCACTTACGCCGGTGATCATTACTTTCTGTGCGGCCCGCATCACCATCGCTGCAATCACTCACGCTTGGCGCTTGCAGATTGCCTTGCCTGACAATGCATGCCTGCGCCTGCAGCGGTAATACACACCAGGTTTTCATTTAAATTGCGTGAGAACCTGATTTACGATCGAAACCTCGTTGGGATAGTAGACTTCCTCCAGCGCCGAGCTCATCGGCGTGTGACTGTCCGGCAGGCATACCCGTCCCGGATTCGCTTTCAGGCGCCGCCCTTCGCGTTCGCAAACCGCGGCGATGATTTCCCCCGCCACGCTGCCCGTACACCACGCCGGATCGGCGACGACCAGTCTGCCGGTCTTGGCAACCGACTCGCAGATACTGCATATGTCGAGCGGCGACACGGTTCTAAGATCGATTACTTCTGCGTCTACGGATTGCGTGGCGAGCCGGGCTGCAGCGCGCAGCGCGAGCGGCACCATCATACCGATCGCAGCCAGTGTTACCTGCTTGCCCTTGCGGCGTATTACGGCTTTGCCATATCGCACACGATACGGCTGGGACGGAACGTTACCGACCAGGCCGAACATGGAGCGGTGTTCAATGATAATCGCGGGATCCTCCCCAAAAATGCTTTCAAGGAGCAGCCCCTTGGCATCGAAGGCCGTGGCGGGCACCGCCACCTTCACGCCGGGCAGATGAGCAAACCACGCATGAAGACTTTTGGAATGCTGCGGACCCTGCCCCCAGCCCTTGCCTACGATCGCGCGTATGACGACCGGAAGTCCCGTCTCGTTGTTGGACTTGAAACGCCACAGCGAGAGCCAGTTCACGATCGCGTCCATCGAATAAATCATGAAGTCCAGCCGATGGTGGATCAGAACCGGCCGCATTCCGGCAAGTGCGGCGCCGATCGCCGCTGAAGTCATCACGCTTTCGGCAACCGGAAAATCCTGGACTCGGTCGGTGCCGAACTTCTCGACAAGCCCGGTAGTCGTGCCGAACACACCCGGCTTGTAGTCGACAAGCTGCCCCAGGACCAATACTTGGTCGCTGAGCTCCATGGCCTGGCTAAGCCCCTCATTGATGGCTTCAGCATAAGAGCATTTACGGGTTGCCGGCAGCGGCTGCGCCGTACTTTGGTCAGCAGCGGCATGGGCGCGCAGCGAACGTGCTTTTTCCACATCAATCTCCAGTTTCAGTAGCCTTTTGCCTGCTCAGCGATTTGATTTTCATCGAATTCGTCGACATGGACGTCGAGAAGCAGTTTGTCGGCCAGCGGGCTCTGTGTGCTCAGGTTCATCGATGCCCAGTCTGCAGCGCGCGGAAACGGACTGCTCTTGGCGAAACGGAAGGCATCGGCGATTTCTTCATCGATGCCACGAATTATTTCCACTTTGTCGGCATCCGAAAGCCAACCGCGAGATATCATGGCATCTTCCAGCAAGGCGATAGGACAATTCGCCTTCCATGCCAAAATCTCCTCGGGTGAGCGGTAACCGACCAGATCATCGCTTTCGGGCCCGTAATGTCCGCTCCAGCGATAGGTGTAGGCTTCTATGAAAGAAGGTCCTCTGCCTGCGCGCGCATCGTCGATCGCGGCCGCGATGGCGGCATGAACCTTGACCACGTCATTCCCGAACAAC
This sequence comes from Burkholderiales bacterium, assembly GCA_035543335.1. Classification (NCBI taxonomy): domain Bacteria; kingdom Pseudomonadati; phylum Pseudomonadota; class Betaproteobacteria; order Burkholderiales; species Burkholderiales bacterium. The sequence continues at coordinate 7,099 of DASZZH010000022.1, read as the reverse complement.
GGTACGCTCTTCACGCCGAATGTCGCGACCCGCTCGCTGATATTGTCCGCCGATTGGCGCTTGAGCTGCGGCGAAAAGACCGAGTATTTGTTGTTCTCGCATACGAATATCACAGGCAATTTGCGCAGTGCCGCGTAACTGATGGTTTCCCAGAAAATGCCTTCGTCGGTTGCTGATTCGCCAAAGCCGGCCACCACTACGTGCCTCTCGCCGCGCAATTGAAAAGCAAGTGCCGCTCCTACCGCTATTGCCGTTGCGCCAGCCAGAATGGCGCCGCTGAAAAAATTGGCCGGACCGTAGGAGATGTCCTGCGAACCCGCCTTGCCGCCGTTCGCTCCGGTTTCCTTGCCGTAGAGCTCGGCAAACATCGCGCGCATCGGCGCGCCTTTGGAAAGATAATGACCGTGCGAGCGATGATGGCTGAACAGGTAATCGTCCTGAGTCAGCAACTCGCTGAGCGCTGCGGGCACCGCTTCCTGTCCGATACAGAAATGAACCGGGCAGCGCATTTCGTCGGCCGGGTGGTACTCCTTAGCCAGCGCCTGCTCGCACCGGCGCAGGCGCAGCATGAAACGGTGGAGACTGGCGATAATAGCGGGGTCCGCATCACGCAGGGACAACTCGCGATAGCGGCCCGTTTCAAGTATGGTTTGGTGATTGATTATGGTCATAGTCGTTTACGGCATCCGCTCGCACAGTAAATGGGTCGGGGCATGGCGAATAAAGCCCGGTATCATCCGCATATTCGCTTTCTGCTTCAAGCGAAGAGCAACAGCAAATTTTATCAGAATATGGGGTAAAGCGCGTGCCTGACAGGCCTGTTGCCGGCGCGGCGCGCCGGCAACTCACAAACCACATTCCATGAGCGACGCAACTTTCACACAGCTGCTGGCAACAGCTTTAATTCTGTCATCCGCGCTACTAGAGCGGGGCACAGTTAATGAGATCCCAGTAGCCTGCCTAGGCGTGTGCAGCAGGTCGAAATTATTTTGACGCTGTATCACAGTGATCCGCGTCCGCGTAACTGAACACGCAATCTGACAACGGCCCAACCGAGCAGCCGGTTCACCAGTGTGGGTACGATATCGAACGGCCTGAGGACCAGGAATGCGATGGCTACGCGGACCCTTCGCAAGCTCGCAGGAATCAACTGGTCCGCAACGCGTAAGGTAGCGCCTTTCCATCCTCCTTCTCTCACGGCAACATCCGAGATCAATCCGCCACCCGACACGCGTATTGCCGCAAAGCGAAAACGCGAAGCCGTGCGTTCGAAAAACTTGCCGCTGAACAGCCGCGGTGACAACCGGGGGCCGCGTGCCCGGAGCTGCTCCAGCCTCGTATCGAGTCCCGCGATGTCACTTAAATCGCGCGAGGAGTAGCTGCCGGCATGAATCCGGATTGCGGCAAACGGCTCCGGAGAGTAGGTTGCCCCCCGCAGGCTCGCTACCGTCAAAGCGGTGAAGAGATCCGCTGGAGCACCGTACGCAGGGTCAAATCCACCCACCGCCAACAACGTATCTCGGTGATAGATGAGTGTAGTGCCGGTAAACCAGTTACCGAAGCGGTGCGCGAGCTTTATGCAACGCTCCGGCGGCAGAAAAGCGTCGTTCAGGGCGACGATGGGCGATAGATGCAGACGGATCGGCCGGTCGTCTTCGTCCACCAGCCACGCCATCGCGGACCAGAGCCCTGCACCCGGCGAGCGCGCCAGGCAGGTCTTGGCGCGCGAAAAGATTCCGGGCAGCACGTAATCGTTTGCCGACAACAGCAGTACATACTCGCTCCGTGCGCGTCCCAATGAATCATTGACTGTGCGGTTCGCGCCTATGTTTACGGGGTTCACAAAAAGCTGCGCCCGCGAGTTAGCCTGAATCAGGGACTTGATGGTTGCCACGCTGTCGTCCGTGGACGCGTCGTCCACGACGATGAGTTCCTCAGGCGGCGTTGCCTGTTCGAGAACCGAGCGAAGACAGCGCGGGAGATAACGCGCATCGTTCCGGTTCGGAACAATGACTGCGATGCTTGGCTCCTTCATCACAACCCGGCCTTTTGCTGCGGCTTGCTCGGCAGGCACTGCATGAAAAGAACGCCAACCGCGTCCAGCCGTGCTGGCAACCTACTGCGCATTTGCGTGGCCCGCACCCTGCGGCACGGACCGCCCGCCGTAGCGGGCCGCTGCGGCTTTACGGCATACCTCGCGCGGATCATCGAAACTGCGGCCCAAGTTTGCATACAGCTTGCATGGTGACATCGAGGTATCGAATGGCCGTGACTCGGCGAACTCGAAATCGCGAATGCTACAGGGAATGATCCGCGCCCGTAGCTCGCGATATTTGTCGATCTCCTCGATCAGCATCTGCAGCAACTGCAGACGTGTCACCGGCCGTGAGCCGCACACGTGAAAAATCCCGGAATGGCCGCCTTCCGCCAAGCCAAGCATGGCATCAATCGCGTCATCCACACCAAGCGGAGAGAACACCTGATCACGGGCACAACGGATTTCCGCACCCGATTCCAGTTTATCCATCCAGTCGCTGAGTATGTCAGCCTGCCCAGGCCCGGCGCCTGTCACTTTGGCAAGCCGCGCCACCAGCCACGGGGAAGATTTTTTTTGCAAGTAACGCTCAACCTGCGCTTTGTGGCGGCCATAAGTTAAAATTGGATTTACCGGGTCCTCCTCAGTCCACATACCTCTCGTGCCGTCGAACACCGCATCGCTGGAAGCGAATACCGGCACGATACCGTGCTTAATAAGGTCGTCGATAACCGCGAGCACGCTGGTAACGTTTACTCGCTCTGTTCCTTGCGGATCACGCGCGCAAGCGTCAATGTTGGTGATACCGTGAAATATGAATGCATGTGTCAGACCGTTATGCTGTTTCAATACAGCATCAGCAAGCCGCATGCTGGCTGCATCGAAAAATACGCCGCCCGCCACGCGCCTAGTGCAATAGGTGGCCACCGCGTTGTCAGGACCAAGAAACGAAAACAACCGCGAACCAATAAAACCGGATGCTCCGATGATAAGATAACGTGGCGTCATTGTTGGATTTCCAGGATAGAAACTATACACGATAGGCTGGGGGCACCGGAAATCTGCGTGCTGATTGCTCAACTTCGGGCGCCGCCAGTTCCGGCTTGATGCGGGCGGTGACGGCGGGAATGACAAACAAGGGGAGAGGTGCGCCTTGAGGACGGAAAAACGCGACATCAGCAGCCCGGAAAGGGCGTGTTCGACGGTCGTGGTAGAGGAGAGGAGCGCCCTTCAACTGCGTTCCAGATGGCCGCAGGGAGCCCAGTTGGCTACTCTGGCGCTCGGAACTGAGGTTTATCTGGGGAATGTCGGACTTGTTGCTCTAGCAAGGGGCATATCTCCGCACTGGTCCTACACGCGATGCGCACCCGCTAGGATCATCTCATGCGTGATCTCAACACCGGAAGACCCAGCACCGGGACTTACAACAACGGAAAGGAGCAACCCTATCGAGCAGCCAACGAACCGCAAAAACCAGTAAACTACTTTACATCAACTGGTACAGAAACTCGCGGCGGGTCACTTTGTGTTTTACTTTAGTGGGCAACCTGGACTGACGATGGGCGATCGACGCTTGGGTTTCTCCAGCGGGATGTTTCGAACATTGGTAGCTGTTCTGCTGTTTTTCCCTCTGTTCTTCCAATTGACCGGAAACATTTTTCACGACCCCTCATTTGTTTTTGACTCGGAGGGATCTCTGAAGAAGTTGCCTTTACCGTTGTCAATCCTCGCATGTTATGGAGGGATACTGCTTCTTGGAGGATATAAACGCGCATCTCTGTCGTTGGGGGTTATTTTCCTGTCGTTCGGTTTGATGCTTCTAGCGTGCATTGTTTCAGCCCAAGACCAGGTTATCAATAAACCAGAAAAGCTTCTTTTGCTGCTCCAGTTTATCTTGCCGATGTTCGCGCTTGTCTTGGGACAGACTTACGAAGGGAGTAGCTCAAATGCTCTAATTTTTGAGAAGGTGGTTCTTTACATTTTGTCTATACTGGTCCCAATCCAGTTAGTAATAAGCTGGGTGCAGGGACACACTATGCTTTCGTCATACTTGTATTTATTCAGCATCTATCAGCATCTTCAGTATGTGGCTGTAATTTTCATTTGTGGCTATCTCCTTTCGCTTTACTCGTTATGGCCAGTTCCTCGGTTCAAAATGCTACTTATCCTGCTCACACCGCTGATAGGCATCTATGCTGTGGCCTCAGTTTCGCTGCTGGCGTATAGCGCAATGATTGTAGGCGTCATCGGGTTTGCCATTTATCGATGGCGGCTTGGACTTGATAAACTGGCGATGCTTGTCGTCTTCTTGGTGTTTCTGAGTTCTGCATGTTACCTTCCCGTTGCTATGAGTTCTTCTTTCAAGGACGCTTACATCTTCCCGCAGAAGTTTGCCTTCCTTGGAGCGAAACTAACTCCTAAGGAGCTTCAGCTTCGCGAGAAGTTTGCCGAAGGAGCGGAATTAACTCCGGCAGAGGTCCAGTTTAGTGAAGAAATAGCCCAAACACCTGTAGCTAAGCGATTGCAGTATTGGGAATATTACGCCAAGAGCATCGTGAGCGGTTCCAAGGTGTTCATATTCGGGCACGCTGAACGTCCGGACCGCTCGAAATTTCAAAGCGCACACAATTACTACCTGGATTTTGTCTATAACTTCGGCAGCCTAGCTGTTTTGCCGTTGGTGGGTGTGCTCGGTTACACGCTCGTGATGGTGTTTCGATATAGGGAAGCCATTCTTGCTTCTCCAAGCTTTCTTGGGTTGACCGTTGTGGTGCTGTTCTTATTGCTCGTGGACAACTCTTTGAAGGTCGGCCTCAGACAGCCATATCCAGGGATCATCACGTTCTTTCTATGGGGCTTGCTCTTGGCGCGTATCGAGTCATTACGGACGGCAGACAAGAGGCGCCTGCTCGGCACGCGCGCAATAAATCCAGAAGGTTTTGATTATCGCGTGAGAAAATTATAGGGATGAATAATCAAGAAAGTCGATATATGCCTCCTCGACGCTACTTATATATTTTTTATGCATTAATTTGTGTCCTGTCTTTTTTGGCATTTCTCGAATACCCAGGTCAAGGTCAGATATATGTATTATTTACAATAATATCAACTGCATTGCTTTACTTTGGGTTTAGAAAAAATGCCATTTTTTTCGATACTTTTATTGGCATTTTTTTCTGGCTTGGATTCTGGCTTAAGCTGACTTTTAGAGTCGCCTTCCTGGACGGTCAATTCCATGAACCTGTCGGTAACTTTGACGGATCTGGAGCGGCATTTGATCGGGCGCTACTTGTCACTTCTTGTGGCTTCCTTGGACTATTGTCAGTCAGTTTTCTTCGAGCAAAGTATGTGTTTACTTACCCGGAAAAGATAACCGAAGTTGCTCAAAAAGGGTTGATACAAGTCTACCAACATCATCGAAAGGTTGTTTTGTTAGGATTTGTTATTTTATTTGTCACTGTTGCCGTAATAAACATTTATTTTGGGATTTATCAAAGAGGGGCTATACCCCGAACAATCTTGCCTTATGGGCTTAGCGGGATTTATAGCTGGCTATTACTATTTGGACTTGCATCCATTTCTGCGTTAATACTTCACTTTGAATTTACGCTCAATAAGAAAACATCCTATCCAGTCGTCATTTTAAGTTTAGTGGAAGGTTTTCTCACGAATGTGTCTCTATTAAGTCGAGGGATGATTCTAAATACAGGTGCTCTAGGCTACGGGGTGTTTAGAAGCTTGAAATTCTATTCCATAGAATCGAGTTTTCGTTTCTTAGTAGTCTCATTCTTAATATTTATACTGCTGTTTGGAACCTCAGTTATTCTGGTTGAGCATTTGCGATCAATTGATCCTAGAGTCCTGGAATCAATTAATATTAGCGACCTGAGATCATTTGATGCTTTTAAAAAACTGCTACTAAAATTGCACATAAACAACATAAAGGTACTTGCGAAAGGTCGAGAGACACCAGCAGTGCTCATTCTTGATCGGTGGGTTGGAATAGAGGGTGTTATGGCCGTCTCCAGTTATCCAAAGCAAGGTTGGGATCTATGGAGCGAAGCGTGGAAAGAGACCCCCTCTAATAAAATGAGTTTTTACGATACGAACTTAATCACATCGCCATATAGATATACAGATAGGACTAAATATCATTATATTTCACTTCCTGGAATATTGGCGTTTTGTTTTTATCCAGGCTCATTTCCATTTTTATTCTGTTGCATGTTTATATTAGGTGCGATTGCTGCGGCAATTGAAATATCCGTATTCAAGCTAGGTGGGGGTAATATCATTTTATGCGCACTACTAGCACAGGTTGTGGCCTCCAGGTTTGCCCATTTCGGATATGTGCCAAGCCGAAGTTACTTGCTCTTTGGATCACTTTACCTAAATCTATTTATTATTTATTTTTCTAATGAATTCTTATTGTATTGGAATAAACGAAAAGAGTAGTTGAGTTTTTGTTGTCCATAATGACGGGCTTGGCTTGAAGCCTCCTCGTTTTTTCGAGCCAACCTAAAGTCCAATCTCAAGAATTCCGTACCTAGTTGATTCGATGAGAGTGATGCCAGAATCACTGTCAAAATTTCTCGTTTGGTTCTCTGTTGCTAGGCCTCATCATTCCTTGGCGACTTATCAAATATTAGACAGGGTTCGAGCCCGGAGTGGCTCCCCGAGTAGGGCTCGAACCTACGACCTGCGGATTAACAGGTGTTGTAATAACTTAAAATTGTTGTTCAAATCTGGGGGATCAGCTCACTTGATTGGAAAAGCTAAACTGATGGCAAGGATATCGGCGCCGGCGGTCGTGCGCATGGCCGCTACGTCATCTTCCAAATGGCCGAGGTCATGGTGCCGAGGGAATTGTTCCAGGAAATTCTGCGGCTGTCAGCAGGAGAGCTTGGATAACGAGGTCTCTGCCTGGGCTGCCCCCGGTTTCACGGACACCTTGTTAAGGTAGGATGATACCTATGGAGGTGTACGATGGAAAGACGGAAATTCAGCCGGGAGTTCAAGCTTGAGGCAGTGAAGCTGGTAAAGGAACGCGGGGTGGCGCTTACG
>DASZZH010000021.1 GCA_035543335.1 Burkholderiales bacterium | reverse complement strand
CGCATTAAGCGTGCGTTCCAGCCAAACCAACAACGCGCCAGGATTAGCGCGCTTATTGTTACATTTCTTAGAAGTTCTGCAAGTGGAGCCCCTTAACACATCAGGGCAGGAGTTCCGATATTTCCCAATGCCCAGATTTGCTCTGGTTAGGGAGCCGAGCGGGGCTCGAACCCCTCAGGCTACTCGATTGATATGACCTCTCGCCAGTGTCCGCTTTTGGCCGGTTGTCGCCATCTCCGGAACTCTGCTGTGTATGAGAATACGTGGCGGGAGCGCCATCACGCAAGCGGCACGGCCAATTCCCAGAAGTGCCTAGTTTTGCCCTGGTTGGGGAGCCAGTCCAGGCTCGAATCTGCTGGTTTAGGTCCGGGCCAACCGAGCAGGGAAGATGACTTTCAATAAAGTCTTTTATCGAAATCAAAAAAATGGATGCGTGATTGGCCCGACACACTGTCGCGAACCAAGGGACTATAATCGCAGACGGGAGCCGAATACGTTCGGGCGCAAGACGTCTGCGTAAGTAAATCCGTTGGCACCCGACTAACCACACGCTAGGCAGTAAACGGAATGGCCTGTTGTCTGGCAAACGGTGCGCCAGTTAACACAAGGACGGATCGAAGTTTTTTCTCTATCAAATGCGGGAATTGAAACGCAAAGGATTACCATGCTGAACTACAGTCTTAATTGCGCTCGCGCTATCTTATGTTCTCTAGTCCTTTTCCCGACGACGGGCATTTTGGCAAGTAGCGCTGCTAATGCACAGATACCCGATTTCGTGGCTAAGTCCCAGGTTCCGGAATCCAAGGTTGAACAGACAGCGGTTCTAGCGGGGGGCTGCTTCTGGGGCGTAGATGCAGTCTTCAAGCATGTAAAGGGCGTCTCCAGCGTGGCATCGGGTTATTCGGGAGGAAGCGCAGCAACGGCCAAGTATGAAATTGTCAGCACTGGCACGACCGGGCATGCCGAGTCAGTAAAGGTGACTTATGACCCGTCGCAGATTTCTTATGGCCAGCTGCTAAAGGTCTTTTTCTCGGTGGCGCATGATCCAACCGAGTTGAACCGTCAGGGCCCGGATTCTGGAACTCAGTATCGCTCAGCGATCTTCTACGCAAACGAGGATCAGAAGCAGGTCGCTCAGGCTTACATCGAGCAGCTTAACATGGCCAAAGTATTTTCGGGCCCCATTGTCACGCAGGTCGTTCCCTTAAAACAATTTTATCTAGCGGAGGAGTACCACCAAAACTTTCTCGCCCGCAATCCCTATTACCCATATATCGTTATCAACGATTTGCCGAAACTTCTGCAACTTCGCAAGCAATTCGCTGCACTTTATCAACCATAGTATTGATGGCGGAACGCGTTTGAGCTGACTGGTGTTTTCTGGTTCTGGTGCAACAACTTCAGGACCCTACGACGGCTAGTGGTTGTAATGTTCCTTAAATCTCAACGGATGGTGGACCCGAATCAATTTTGCACCAGAACCCCCGGCATGAGCACGTTGAAGAATCCGTTCGCTTGACGGTACTTGCGGTTCTCTTAACTTTTACATGCAGCGCCGGAGTTGCATCGGCACCGAATTATCCGAATAAACCAATCCGCATCATTGTGCCGTTTGCCGCGGGCGGCAGCACCGATATCATTGCGCGCATGATCGGCCAGAAGAAGAGCAGGGCGGCGGGTCCGCGTGCACGCAGGCGCTTGCCTGAACGGGCCGGGGAGGTGCAGTATTTGCCATCACGTGACCTGTCCGCACCCGATGCGCCACACAAACGCGACCACAACGCCGCAATCAACGCCTGATGCGGGCTTCGATGCCCCTCATGCGGGATTTCCAGGCATGACTCGGCTCGCGTGGGGCGGGCAGGGCGGATAGATTTTCCTATCGCTTCGCTATCGGTTAGTCAATCGGACGAACACTAAGGCGTCGCCACACAATGAGTAAATGGATAGAAGGCAAAGTCGTCAACAAAAAGCTTTGGACCAAAGATCTTTATTCGCTGCAAATCGATGCGAATCTCGAACCGTTCCGCGCCGGACAATTCGGGCGGCTTGCGCTCGAAATCAATGGCGACATAGTGGCGCGGCCTTATTCCTTCGTGAATGCGCCGGACGAGCGGCCCTATGAATTCTATTCCATCATCGTGCCGGAAGGCCCGCTTTCTCCGCGCCTGCATGATCTCAATTCAGGCGACAAGGTGCTGCTCGCGCCCAAGGGAGCCGGTTTTTTCACGCTCGCCGACATGCCGCAAAACGAGCACCTATGGTTACTTTCAACGGGGACCGCGCTGGGGCCGTTTCTTTCCATCTGCAAGACCGAGGAAGCGTGGCGGCGTTTCAAGAAAATTGTGCTTGTGCACGCCGTGCGCCATGGCCATGAACTGACCTATCAAGAGACGATAGAGCGCTTAAAGCAACGTCATTCCGATCAATTTCAATACGTTCCATTTATAAGCCGCGAGGACACGGTATTCGCCATCAAAGGCCGCGTTCCCGCAGCGATCCAGGACGGACGGCTGGAAGCGCGCGCCGGCATCGCAATCTCTTCCGAACATTCGCAAGTGATGATTTGCGGCAATCCCGATATGGTGAAAGATACGCGCGCCGTGTTGGAGGGCCGCGGCCTTAAGCTCAACAAGCGCAAAGAGCCGGGGCAAATTTCCGTTGAGAATTACTGGTAAACGAGCGCTCGTACGATTCTGTCAACTTAACATCGATATGAATAGAAAAAGCCGACACGTGGGCGAGACTGTCACTGATGAAGGGCAATTCCCCCAGTGGCTAATAATTTGGGCCGGAAAGCGATGACCGCGATACGAGAGGTGGGATGAGTTCATCCCCCATTAAACCCCCTATCCTTTAACTTGACAATATCGCTACGGGCGTCGCTCAAAATAGAACTAGAACGGAATCGATAGCTTCAGACTAGCGCTATGAAATTCCGAATGCGTAGAAAATTGACCGGTGTAGCTCACCCGGAGGGTTATCCCGTTCACACTCAGCGTATCGACACCGACCGAGAGGTTCGCATAAGTCTTGTCCATTTCGCTCGTCACGGTGAACGGCGCTGTGCCTGCGGGCGCACCTTGTAGTACGGCTGTTATACCTGGAGTGGTGCCCGAAAGAAATTGGGTGACGCCGACCATGCCGAACGGCCGTATCAGAATACCACCACCCGTCTTAAACTCACGGCCGACCTCCAACCCAGGTTGAAGACTCACAAGTGTTTGATCGCCGCTCTTGACATTAAGGTTGGCCGCACCTGCTCCCGTCTCGTTGAAAGCGCTGTGGTACACATAGGTGATGCCGACATCGATCAAAGGCCGCAGATACCAGACCGTATCTTGCCCAAAATCCCGGGATAGCCGCACGTGGCTGGCAGCAAATGTGACTCCCTGATCACTTTGCGCGGTGGTACCGGGCACCAGCAGGTTGACAAAGCGATTGTTGTGGTAGGAACCGTGGCCCACGCTGAGGGATGCCGAGAAGGCAGTCGGGCCCTCGTTTCTCTTTGCAATTACCCCAAACTCAAACTGAGTGCCATCGCTCTCGGCGAGGCTGCCGACATGGAGCGTGCTGGTCTCGAAGGAAATCCCGAATCCCGCGTGCCAATTCTCGTTCACCTCCTTCTGCACCCCGGTAGCAAAGGTGTACGCCTCCCGCTTGAAGCCTATGTTCGAGTCGGTCGGTTGTTGATGCAGGTTGCTCCCCTCCACGCGAATCCAGCTGCACTCGCCTTCGCTCACGAACCGGAACTCGCCATCACGTTTCCTGCAGCTGTGCAGGGCGTCGGAGAAACGCAAGTCCGAGTACATAGTGGTGGTGGACAGCAGCAGAAGGGGTTCAGGGCTCAACTGATTGTAGGCGGTCCCGAGGCTCGCGATATCCGGCATCGAGAAAAGCTTTGCGGCTATGGGTCCGAAACTCGCAGTACCGCCTGCAAGCTGAATGTTATTAACGTAACCACCGATCACGGTCTGGTTGCGGTTAAGCCCGGCAGGCGCGAAGTTGATGCTGTAGCCTAGCGCCACGTCGGTCGCGTTGGGGAAGAGGAGCTGGTAACTTGTCACGGCCGATGGCGCAAAGGACAACCCCAGGCCCGAATTCGTTACGCCTCCTGCTGCCGAGAGAATGGTGACCTGCCGCGCGCCGGGCAGGGCAAAGCCCGTATTAAGAGCGTTGACATCGGTTTTGCCGGCGAGAGTTGCTGTCCCCGTTGTATTCATACGGTCAGCCGCGGCACTGGGACTCGAGACATCCACATCCACGCCATACGCGCCTAAACTGGTCTGTGCGATGTTGCCGGTGAGTGTCGTCGTATAAAGATTCCCTTTGCCTCCCGGTAGAAGCGTGCCGGCGTTGGAAAGCAAGTTGCCGGCGCCGAGATTGACCGTCGCGCCGGAGTTGAAAGTCGCGTCCTCTTTGTTGTTAAAGGCGTTACTGCCGGCGCCGAGATCGACGTTGCCGGTGACGGTACCGAAGTTATTTATCGTTTCGTTTTTGGTGCCACCGATAATCGCCGAGCCGCCGAGGCCGCCTGCTGTCGTGATCGTGCCGTGATTGGTCAATGTATTGTTGGCGCCGTCCTGAAATCGCACGCCTGCGCCCGTGCCTGAACCGCCCTGCACGATGCCGGAAAGTATGTCCACGGAAATGTTTCCGTTGGCGGCCGGCGTGACGCCGATACTTTGCGCGCGAATCCCATCCGCGTTCGCGCCTGAGATGGTGACGTTGCCCTTTACAGTAACATTGACATTGCCGGCTTTATTCTGAGCGACCCCTCCTCCTCCGCTTTGCGCCAGGATCCCGTGGGAGCCGTCCCCGGTAGTAGTGATGTCACCCATGTGGGTCACAGTCACGTCGCTGGCCGCACCGTTGCCGCCGATGCTACCCCAGAAACCCCCGGCTTTACCCCCACCGCCGCCAAGGCTCTGCGCCAAAATACCGTAAGCCTCAACGCCGCTGGTGGTGATATTACCTTTGCTCTCAATGGTAACTTTGCCGCCGTCGCCGGCACCGCCACCGCTGCCGGCAAACCCAAGTGGGTTATTGCCTAAGTCACCGGCATTACCCGCGCAATTGTTACAAAGGTCGCCAAGATCGCCGCCCCCGCCACCGATGCTCTGGGCAAAGATTCCCACCGCGCCCTCGCCGTGGGTCGTAATATTACCGTTATTGTTGACGGTAACATCACCGCCGTTTCCGGAATTCCCGCCATCTCTGCCAAAGGAAACTCCAATGCCTATATTAAGACCAATCGATTTCAAGAACCGCTCCACGTCACCGGAAACGCCGCCACCGCCGCCGACACTTTGCGCGAAGATGCCGTGCGAACGTTTACCATCGGTTGTAATGTCACCGCTATGGGTGACCGCGACAGCGCCGCCGTCGCCGGCGCTGCCGGCACCCCCGGCTACCGATATCTTGCCGAGCAGGCCGGCATCGGCGTTGCCGCCCACACCGCCACCACCACCGATGCTTTGCGCGAAAATCGCCGCCGAATCGTCACCCAGCGTGGTGATCGTGCCGGTGTTCATAACCGTGACATGAGCGCCTTTTCCGCTGCTCCCACCACTGCCGCCAACCGTGGCATCCAACGTTTTTGCATAGCCGACAAAGCCGCCTTTGTGGAGATCACGTAACTCTTCCAAGGTTAGCGCGATTTCCAACCCGTCGTTGACCCTTTCCGGAATGAGACCTCCCAGACCGAGAACACCGTTGCCGCCTGCGCCGCCGCCGCCACCGACACTTTGGGCGAAGATGCCGGGCGATTGCTGCCCGTGAGTGATAATCGTCCCGTTATTTTTTACATTGACTACACCGCCGTCAGCCGATCCGCCGCCGTTGCCGCCGACGACAACTTTAAGATTGATGTTGTTGCCTTCTTTTTCCGGACCGTTGCAAACTGTTTCGTCCGTGCACGACTTCCCGGGCAGCAGAAATGAAAGCGTATTGGCTCTGCCGCCGACGCCGCCACCGCCACCAACGCTTTGAGCATAGATACCGCTGGAATTGATTCCCGAGGTTTCGATTTTGCCTGAGCGATCGACAGTAACCGTGCCGCCAAAGCTGCTGTCGCCGCCAGCGCCGCCGATATTCACACCAAGGTTAGCGGTCGTCCCGCCGGCGGGGGCCTCTTGTCCTAGAATCACCTGAAGGCTGGAACCGCCGTTGCCGCCGCCACCGCCGATACTGTGGGCGAAAATACCCTCAGAGTAATCTCCCACTGTGGTAATGCCGCCGCTGCCGGTTACGGTCACGGCACCGGCATGGTTGCCTGTGCCGCCTTTTCCGCAAGATTGAAGCTGGCATTGATATTAGATCCGGCCTCCGTTTGGCCGGGCAGACCGAAGGCCAGCGTGGCGGCAAAGCCGCCGTTGCCGCCACCGCCGCCGATACTGTCCGCATAGATGCCAACGGACTTGCCGCCCGCCGTGGAAATCGCCCCGTCATTTTTCACCGCAACATCCCCCGCGAAACCGCCACTGCCGCCGAATCCGCCGATGCTGACGGCCAAATTCTTGGACTCTTTTCCGCCCAACGCACCGGCAAAAGTGAATCCACCGTTGCCGCCGCCACCGCCGATGCTTTGGGCGCGGATGCCGTAAGATTCATCGCCGTGAATCGTGATATCGCTAAAGTTGTTCACCGTGACGTTAGCGGAATTACTGCCGTTGCCGCCGTGGCCGCCGATGCCGACCGATAATTGAACATTCTTGGTGTCGGATTGGCACTTGCCCGCCTGATCGCACATCGGGTCCGACGAACTAAAACCGAGCGCGCCGGCGACGGCGAAGCCGCCGCGGCCACCGCCGCCACCAAGGCTTTCAGCATAAATGCCATCGGAGTTCTTTTTAAATGTTTCGATCTTGCCGTGATTTTCAACCTCGACTTCGCCGCCGGCGCCGCCGGCGCAGGTGCTGCCATCACCGCGGCAACCGCCAAGAGCCACCGCAACGTTTCCTGTCTTCTCTCCAGTGCCGAACGATACGTCGAGGGCGAAACCGCCGTTGCCGCCTCCGCCGCCCAAACTTTGCGCATAAATTCCTGAAGAGTCGACTGCCCTGGTCGTTATATCGCCGGAGTTCGTAACAGTTGTTTTTTTTGCATCGCCGCCATCACCACCGTTGCCGCCGACGGCAGCGCTCAAGGCGGCGCCGGTGCCTTCCTTGGGATTGCTGAAGTTAAGCGCGAGGCTGCCGGCGAAACCGCCATTGCCGCCGCCGCCGCCGACACTTTGCGCGAATATTCCATGCGAGCTCTCACCCTTGGTTTCGATGGTGCCGGTGTTGTTGAGGTTGACTAGGTCCGAGGTGACGCCAGGTCCGCCCGCGCCGCCGATCGCAACGGCTAATCCGCCGCTCGTATTACCGCCGCCAGAGAAACTCCCGGCGACGCTAAAACCGCCATTGCCGCCACCGCCGCCCAGGCTCTGAGCGATGATTGCAGGGGAGAGCCGGCCGGTGGTGGTGATATCGGCGTCGCTTTCCACGACCACTTGGTTGCCGCTGCCGCCGGCGCCGCCCGAACCACCCATCGCAAAGCTCCCGGCAAACTTCCCGACCGCGCCGGCGATGCTAAAGCCACCGTTACCGCCGCCGCCGCCGACACTTTGCGCGGCTAGACCATGGGAGCGATCGCCAGTGGTCTCAAGTTTCCCTTCGTTGGTAACTTTCACCTCTGTACCGGCATCGCCGCCTTGTGCTCCCTTGCCGCCGAGGCCGAAGCTAACAAAGGCGCCGACGGCGATGCTATCGCCGCCGTTACCGCCACCGCCGCCAACGCTTTGGGCAAAAATCGCGCTGGAATCCGCTGCCGAGGTTTTGAGGTGGCCGCTATTCTTGACCGTGACTTCTTTGGCATTGCCGCCGCCGCCGTCGCCACCGATAGACACGAGACCTCCACTGGAGCCGCCATCACCGCCGCCGCCGCCGATACTTTCAGCGAAGATTGCAATCGAGCGCTCGCCGCGCGTCGTGATCGCGCCGCTGTTTGTGATCGTCACCTTGCCGCCGTCACTCGTGCCGCTGCCACTGCCGCCGAGAGCGACCAAGCCGCCGGTGTTGCCGCCGTCGCCACCGCCGCCACCGATACTTTGAGCGTAAATTCCACGGGCGTTCTGACCGAACGTCTCGAGCGTGGCGTCGTTGGTGACCGTGACTTCGCCGCCATGGCCACCAGCCCCGCCGGTCCCGCCCACCGCGACTATCGCACCGGCGCCGCCACCGCCGCCGATGCTTTGGGCATAGATCGCATGGGCCCGCTCGCCTCGCGTGGTGATCGATCCGCTGCTTTCGTTCGTGATCGTGACCTCACGGCCGCTGCCGGCACTGTCGCCGTTGCCGCCGTGGGAAAAAAATATGTTGTCAGTCTCGCCGCCGCTACCGCCGAAGCCGCCAACACTTTGGCCGTAGATACCGTAGGAATCATTTCCCAAGGTTTTGATGATTCCCCTGCTGGTGTGACCTTGACCGTGCCGCCATCAGCGCCCTGTCCGCCGCCGCCGGGGCTGCCGGCGAGCCAACCGCCACTGCCGCCCGCGCCGGCGTTGCCGCCCAGGCTCTTGGCCCAGATGCCATGCGCCTTATCGCCTTTAGTCTTAATCTCCCAACTGCCATCGACAACGACAAGGCCGGCTTGACCACCATAACCACCACTAGCTCCTCCGGTGACAAATTCACCGCTGCCGCCGTTACCGCCATTACCGCCTTGACTGAGCGCGATTATCCCGCTGGAAGAGTTGCCAGAAGTGTGGATAGTCGCACTGCCGCGGACTTCGATATTGCCGCCTTTACCCCCAGTCCCTCCTTGAGAACCAAATCTAAAAGTTCCACCGTCGCCGCCCTGACCACCGTTGCCGCCTTGGGTCTGAGCGGCAATTCCCGCCGACTTATCGCCCGTGGTGGTAATGCTTCCATCGGCGGTGACGGAAACAGTACCGCCGGTATTTCCGGGGCCGCCCTGGTCGGAGCCGTGGGAGATGCTGCCGCCCCGTCCATTTGGGCCGCCGCCGCCAAGACTTTGCGCGAAGATGCCGTGCGAAGTTGCGCCAAGGGTTTTGATGTCTCCTTTGCTCGTGACGGTGACGCTGTTTCCGCTACCCCCGGCTGAGGCTTTGGCAAGCAAGCCCTTCACATAGCTTTTCAGGTCCGGCAGGACCGTGCCCGTGGCGGGCTTCACACTCACGCCGTAAACGTCGAAATAAGCCTCCTTCACGATTTTCAACAAACCGGCGGAGTCTTGCTTAGTCACGATCACCACGAGAGTGCCCTCGACATCCGAGAAGCTAGGTGGGATAGATGCGTTTGTCCCGTGCACCATATACTGCACCGTGGTCCTGCGAGTTTCGTTCAATATGAGGTCCGTGGGGGGAATGAAATTAAACGTTCCGTCGGCATTGAGCGTAAAGGTACCGCCGTCGCCCGTAATCGGGTTACCATTCATATCAATGAGCACACCAACGACGGGTTCACCCAGAGTGCCCGGCGAGCCATCGGCTTTTTTATTTTTAACTGACAAGACCGAAAAGGATATGCCGGATGTATTGAGGGGTTCCAGTTTTAGTAAAAAAGCGTTTAATTCCATAGTCACGGAGGCCGGATAACCGGTCGTGCTGCTCTGCGCGGCAATTCCATGAGCATTGTTGCCTGCGGTTTGAATATTGGCGAAGCTATTAACTTCCACGACGCCGCCGGCCACCGCAGGATCACCCGGAATCGGTATGCCGAGGAAAGTGTCGTTGAGAGCTTGGTTTGGAGTTCCCTGGCTTCCAGCAACAATCCCAGCGGCATTGTTGGTATGAATGACGACACTGCTGCCACTGGTCCCGCTTTTGACGGTAACGTCTCTGCCAGCATCATTAGAGAAATTGATGCCTGACGTGCCCGAGGAGGGTTGGATTACGCCCGAAAGCGTATTAACGTTAAGAATCTTCGCAGTGTTCAAGAAGTCGGCCGGCGGAACCGCAGGGCCACTCTGAACGCCGGAAGATAGGTCGCCGGTACAGGTGATTTCACTCGGGCTGTTTGGCGTACGCCCGGCATGCGCGATGCGTGGCGCAGCCATCCAAAGTGCACCTGCCGCAACGGTTCCCATGATAGGAGCGTAGGTACCGCCATTCAACGCGAGCATCAGCGCTGCGGTCAGAAGACGCAGACGCAGGCAATTTCTTCGATGTCCGAGACCCGAATGCGGTCCTTCACAGGACGCAGTTGTGCGGGATGTTTGACTGATCATTCGCCTCGCGTTGCGCGAAGCAAAAATATTTTTCTGACGCATTGCAACCTCCCTTTGCAATCCGGCATTCGACGCCACATGCTAGGGTGGCGGCTGACCTGCTGTCAATATATTGATATTGTGCTACGGCGAATTAAGTATACGCTCCCTGGCTCTGGTGCAACAACTTTCCGACCCTACGACTGGCTGTGGTTTAAACTCCCGTAAAACACGTTAGATAGTAGCTCCGATCAACTTTGCACCAGAACCCTGGCGGAGAGGGTGGGATTCGAACCCACGTGCCGGGTCGCCCCGACCATCTGATTTCGAGTCAGCGCCGTTATGACCGCTTCGGTACCTCTCCGTAATCCGCATTTTACCAGCGAACGCGCATTGCACGAAACCATAAGCTTGCATCGGACCGCTCGGGCGGGTAATGTCGTTTTCGACCAATATCCTGCCCGCTTCTCATGCGCGATTGCTGCAATTTTTCTGCCGGAGTAAAACAACGAGCGCGGAGAATCACGCTGCCGGGCGTTCTTTTCTTGTTTCTCACATCCTGCAACAACGCAGACCAGCCCGTCCCGCCGGTCGGCAGCAGCGGGGAGCTGGTGGTGATTACGCGGGAAAGCCCGACCACGCTATACACCGATCCTCAAGGCCATTACGCCGGGTTGGAATTCGATTTCGTGAGCCTCTTTGCGCAGCAGCTTGGTGTTAAATTCCGCTTTGTCACCTTGCAAGATTTCAGCCAAACCTTGCCCGCCCTGCTCGGGCAAAAAGCCCATCTTGCCGCCGCCGGTCTTGCGGTGACCTCCGAACGCAAAACGCAGCTTGCTTTCAGCGTTCCTTACCAGACCATCCAGCAGCAAGTGGTGTATAACACCGACACGCCGAAGCCGAAAGGCATTCCCGACCTTATCGGCAAGAAAATCGAAGTTGTGGCAGGCTCGAACCACGCCGAGATGCTGCGTGAAATTGCCATCCAGTATCCCCGGCTCAAATGGACCGAGAGGAGCATCCAGGACAGCGAAGAATTGCTAGGCAAAGTCGCCAACGGCACGATTGACTACGCCCTCGCCGACTCCAATCTGGTGGAAGTGGCGAAAAACTATTACCCGAATATCGAGGCTGCGTTCGATCTCGGGCAACCCCAGCAGCTTGCCTGGGCTTTTCCCGGGGACGCCGAACCCTGGCTGATGGAGCGCGCCAATGATTTTTTTGCGCGCATTGCCGAGGACGGCACTTTGAAGCGTCTGCTTGACCGCTATTACGGCCATTTGCAGCGTCTCAATCAGAACGACGTGGGAGAATTTCTGGAAAAGCGCGTGACCGTGCTGCCGCGCTATCGCAGCCTGTTTCAGGAAGCGCAGAAACTGAGCGGCATTGACTGGCGGCTGCTTGCCGCGCTGAGTTACCAGGAGTCGCACTGGAACCCGCTTGCGACTTCGCCCACCGGCGTGCGCGGCCTGATGATGCTGACTTACGACACCGCCGATCAAATGAAAGTCACCGACCGCCTCGACCCGGAACAAAACATTTCTGCCGGTGCACGCTATCTCGTCGAACTCAAGTCAGCCACGTCGGCGCATATTAAAGAACCCGATCGCTCCTGGATTGCACTCGCCGCCTACAACGTCGGCTTTAGCCATCTTGAAGACGCGCGAATTTTGGCGCAGCGTCAGAAACTCGATCCGGATTCCTGGCTGGACTTGAAGAAAACACTGCCCTTGCTCAGCCGGCGGCAGTATTACTCCACGCTCAAGCACGGTTTCGCGCGCGGCGGCGAGCCGGTGATTTTCGTGGAGAACGTCAAGACTTATTACGACATACTGGTGAAATATGAAGCGCCGCTCAACCCGGCGGGGCCGGGTCTTACCAGCGATTTCTCAATCACCCCATTCGATCCGTGAGATCAAGGCGCAAGTTTCTCCACCCCACCCATGTACGGCCTTAGCGCCGCGGGCAGGGTGATGCTGCCGTCGGCATTTTGGCAGTTCTCAAGTATTGCAACCAGTGTGCGCCCGACCGCCAGGCCCGAGCCGTTAAGCGTGTGCACCAGTTCCGGCTTGCCTTTCTCGCTGCGGAAGCGCGCCTGCATGCGCCGCGCCTGGAATGCTTCGAAGTTGCTGCATGAGGAAATTTCGCGATACGCATTCTGTCCCGGCAGCCAGACTTCGATGTCATAGGTCTTCGCAGCTGCGAATCCCATCTCGCCTGTACACAAAATCACCACACGGTAAGGCAGTTCCAGTTTTTTTAGTATGGTTTCGGCATGCGCGGTCAATTCCTCCAGCGCCTGATAGGATTTTTCGGGGTGGACGATTTGCACTATCTCCACTTTGTCGAATTGGTGCTGGCGTATCATGCCGCGCGTGTCCTTGCCGTATGAGCCAGCTTCCGAGCGAAAACATGGCGAGTGGCAGACGAATTTGAGAGGAAGACTTTCTAGCGGCAGGATTTCATCGCGCACGATGTTAGTGATCGGGACCTCTGCGGTGGGGATCAGATATAGACGATTCTTAATTAGGTCCGCCGTTGCCTCATTTGTTAAACTTTGTAAGAAAGACCCGCCAGGAAGTACGCTGAACAGATCTTCCTCAAACTTCGGCAACTGGCCGGTTCCAAGCATGCTCTCAGCATTCACCAAATACGGCGCGTAAACCTCTGTATACCCATGCTCCTGCGTGTGCACCTCGAGCATGAACTGCGCAATTGCGCGGTGCAGACGCGCAAGTCCGCTTTTCATTAAAACAAAGCGCGCGCCGCTGATTTTACTCGCCGCGGCAAAATCGAGCTGTTTGAGCCCTTCGCCCAAATCCACATGATCCTTGACCGGGAAATTGAATTTGCGCGGGCTGCCTACTCTCCGTACTTCAGCATTATCTTCGGGCGATTTGCCGAAAGGAACACTCTCGTGGGGAATATTCGGAACGACCAACAGCAGTTCCTGCAGCTTGCCTTGCAGTTCCTCAAGACGGGTTTCTGCCGCTTTCAACTCATCACCAAGGTTTGCCACTTGCGCCATGATAGCGGAAGCGTCCTCGCCTTTAGCCTTGGTCTGGCCGATAAGTTTGGAAGTCTGGTTGCGCTTCGCCTGCAATTCCTGGGTGCGCGTCTGTAGGGTCTTGCGTTCTTGTTCCAGGGCCTGGAACCGCTCGGTGTCTATGGAAACACCACGAGTTGCAATGCGTTTCGCCACGCCTTCCAGATCGTTGCGCAATGATTGAACGTCCAGCATTAAAAACCTTTAGCCACAGAGCACACAGAGTTCACAGAGAAATTCGTTTTATACCATCAACCAATCGCTTATCTCCAAAGTTGATAAGCAGCGCCCGCTTCAGTCCCGTGGCTTTCAAATAGGAAAGCGTCTGGGCGGTTGCCACTTCCGGCAGCTTGCCAATCGATTTAATTTCGACGACAACCTCATTTTCAACGAGCAAATCCAAGCGCTGCCCTTGAATCAGCAAATCTTTATATACGACGTTAACAGCCACTTGACGTTGGAAATCAATTTGCCGCAACACCAGTTCGTGGCATAACGCTTCTTCATAGATGGATTCGAGAAGACCGGGCCCCAAAATCCTGTGTACTTCAATTGCGGCACTGATTATTTTTTCCGTGAGATCATCCTTCATATTTGTTGTTTTTCTCGGTGTGCTCTGTGATTTCTGTGGCTGATTAGTTTTGCTATTCATTCACGACAAATCTTTAAGCCACAGAGCACACAGAGTTCACAGAGAAATTCTTTCTGATTCGGTTGGAAAACCGCCGCCATTCAACAAGCTCGCCTTTCATATTTGTTATTTTCTCTGTGCCCTCTGTGATCTCTATGGCTAATCAGTTTTTTTGTTTTTCGCTTTTTTGTCGAGCTCGCGTAAATGCTTTAGGCGCTCCGCGATTTTCGCCTCCAGCCCGCGCTCCGTCGGCTGATAAAAATTCTGCGCCGGCATGCCTTCGGGAAAATAATTTTCTCCCGCCGCATAGGCTTCCGGCTCATCGTGCACGTAACGATACTCCTTGCCGAAACCCATTTCCTTCATCAGCTTAGTCGGCGCGTTGCGCAAATGCTCCGGCACCGGGCGCGATTTATCTTCGCGGATAAAGCGGCGCGCGTCATTATACGCCATGTACACGGCGTTGCTCTTGCTGGTCGCCGCGAGATAAACCGCCGCTTCGGCTAGCGCGAGCTCTCCTTCAGGCGTGCCCAGACGTTCGTACACCTCGCAGGCGTCCAGCGCGAGTCTGAGTGCACGCGGGTCGGCAAGCCCTATGTCTTCCACCGCCATGCGCACCAGCCGTCTGCCGATATAGCGCGGGTCGGCCCCGCCATCGAGCATGCGGCACATCCAGTAAAGCGCAGCGTCGGGGTTGGAGCCGCGCACCGATTTATGCAGGGCGGAAATCTGGTCATAAAACGCGTCACCCCCCTTGTCAAAACGCCTTACGGTTTGCGCCAGCACGTTTTGCATGTACTCCGCGCCGATGTCGGTGCGCTGGTCCTGCTGCGCGGCGGTGGCCAGCTGTTCCAGCATGTTAAGCAGACGCCGCGCATCGCCGTCGGCGTAACCCACCAAAAGCGATTTCGCCTCCTCGGCAAAAACGGCAAGGGGCAGAACATGCTTTTTTGCACGTTCAAACAAAATACCGAGCTCCTCATCGGAAAGCGGGTGCAGCACATACACGGCGGCGCGCGAAAGCAGCGCGCTGTTGACTTCAAACGAAGGGTTTTCCGTGGTGGCGCCAACGAAAGTCACCAGCCCCTGCTCGACGAAAGGCAGAAACGCATCCTGCTGCGCCTTGTTGAAGCGGTGCACTTCATCGATGAAGAGAATCGTATGGCGCCCCGATTGTTGCAACACCAATTCCGCCCGGCTCACCGCGTCGCGTATTTCCTTGACGCCGGAAAGCACGGCGGAATGCGCGATGAACTCGGCATTGAACGCCTGTGCCATGAGCCGCGCCAGCGTGGTTTTGCCCGATCCCGGCGGACCCCACAGTATCATCGAGTGCGGCTTGCCGGACTCGAAGGCGAGCCGCAAGGGCTTGCCCTCACCCAGGAGGTGCGTTTGACCGATGACGCTTTCCAGTTTCTGTGGCCGCAGGCGCTCGGCGAGCGGCGCTTGCGGCGCTTTCCTTTGGAATAAATCAGTCACCGAGGACGTCCACGTTTTTGGGCGGGGTGAATTTGAAAAGATCAGGGTTGAGCCTGGGATTGCGTTCAAGGCTGGAAAAACGCAATACCGTGGTCTGCCCGAACTGGTCGCGCAATTCCATCACTTCCAGGTCCAGGCGGCCAAACCCCATGCGCACGCGCTCAAAGGCGCTATCTTTGTTTTTCGGCAACGCCTCAAGCCAATCCAGGCCATCCTTCGTGCCGGCATCTTTCAACGCGAAGCCATTTTCGATTTCATTGCTGCCGGCAAGCAGCGCGGCGGGGCTTGAGCCCAGCCCCTGGTCAAGTTTTTTTACCGTGACCTGATTGAGCTCAGGATCGTACACCCAGAGTTTTTCACCATCGCCGACGATAAGCTGCGTATAGGGTTTTTCATACGCCCAGCGGAACTTGCCCGGGCGGGAGAATTGCATGACGCCGCTTGCCTGCTGCACGCTGCGGCCGTTCTTGTCCAGCAACTGCTGGCTGAACTGCGCTCGCGCCGAGGACGATTGCTGGATAAAGCTTTTCAGCTTGTCGATGCTGGACGCGTGCGCCGGAACCAAGCCGCCCAGCGCCAGCAGCAAAAACAGGGAACACCCGTCCTTCATGTTCAGAGTTTGCGGATTCTTTGAATATCCGCCACCCGGCCGCCCTTGAAGGTGAGGATGGTGGTAAAGGGATCTGACAATGTCGGCAGGTAATAATAAGTCTTGACGATTTCATTGACGGTGTTGCGCAGCACGCTGGTATTTCTGACCCGCTCACCGGTTTGAGGATTCACGCTGTTTACAGTGGACGCGGCGGCGGCGCTGCGCTCTTCGGTGCCTTCGATGGCCTCCTGGTCGGGCTTGCCGGTCCGGATCAGGACTTCCGCCTCGGTCATTCCCCTTTCAATCTGGATGAAGATGTCAAAAGGCAGTCCCCTCACCGGATTCGGAACCTGCACGCGAGGGGACTCAACCGGCTTCTGTTTTTGCAGCCTCTCCATTTGGCAAGGAATGGTGTGGCAACCTTTGTCGTCGTCGGTCTCAACGCCGAACGGACGCACATCAACCTGCCGCGCTGCTTTATCGGGGGGCACCTTTTCCGAATAATGCGTCACGCCGTCATCGTCGACCCACTTATAAACCTCGCCCGCCGCTGTGCCGCTCAACAGGGCACACAGAGCAAAACAAAGCAACTTGTTCATTCGAGCTCCTTCCTCGGCGCACGGCTCAGTACATTGGCTTGCGGGGCGGATAATCCATGTCGCCCGCCGGCGCCAGTACTTCGCGGTTGCCGTTGTTCTGCATGCCCGAAACCAAACCGGCGCGCTCCATTTGCTCAATCAGGCGCGCGGCGCGGTTATAGCCAATGCGCAAATGGCGCTGAACCAGCGAAATCGAAGCGCGGTGCGAATTCAGCACGATGGCGACCGCCTCGTCATACAGCGGGTCGGCTTCCGCATCGGCGGGCAATCCCTCGCCGCCCGATTCGGCCTCCATGCTTTCCAGCACTTCATTCACATACTGCGGCGCCCCCATACTCTTCAGATAGCCTACCACCTTATGCACTTCGTGGTCGGCGACAAACGCGCCGTGCACGCGCTGCGGGTAACCCAATCCGGGCGGCAGATACAGCATGTCGCCCTGGCCGATGAGCGCCTCCGCGCCCACCTGGTCGAGTATGGTGCGCGAATCCACTTTCGCCGACACCTGGAACGCGATGCGGCTCGGGATGTTGGCCTTGATGAGGCCGGTAATGACGTCCACCGACGGCCGCTGCGTCGCCAGCAGCAAATGCACCCCCGCCGCGCGCGCCTTCTGCGCCACGCGCGCAATCAATTCTTCCACTTTCTTGCCCACCACCATCATGATGTCGGCGAGTTCGTCAATCACCACCACGATGAGCGGCAGCTGTTCCAGGGGCTCCGGATTTTCCGGCGTGACGCTGAATGGATTGGCGAGCGCCTTGCCGCCCTTTTGCGCATCGCGGATTTTCTGGTTGTAGCCCGCCAGGCTGCGCACACCGAGACTCGACATCAGCCGGAACCGCCGGTCCATTTCGCCCGCGCACCAGTTGAGGGCGTTCGCCGCCCGCTTCATGTCGGTCACCACCGGCGCCAGCAAATGTGGGATACCTTCATAGACCGAAAGTTCCAGCATCTTCGGGTCAACCAGAATCAATCGCACCTGCTGCGGCGGAGACTTGTACACCAGGCTCAGAATCATCGCGTTGATCGCCACCGACTTGCCGGAACCGGTGGTGCCCGCCACCAGCAAATGCGGCATTTTCTGCAGATCCGCCACCACCGGATTGCCGCCGATATCCTTGCCGAGTGCCAGCGTGAGCGGCGAAGACAAGTCGGCGTAGGCCTGCGAGCTCAGGATTTCGGAGAGCTTCACCACCTGCCGTTCCGGATTGGGAATTTCCAGCCCCATGCAGGCCTTGCCGGGAATGGTTTCGACCACGCGGATGCTCACCACCGACAGCGCGCGCGCGAGGTCTTTCGCCAGATTGACGATTTGGCTGCCTTTTACCCCCACCGCCGGCTCGATTTCGTAGCGGGTAATCACCGGGCCGGGATAGGCCGCCACCACCTTGACCTCCACGCCGAAATCCAGCAGCTTTTTCTCAATCAGGCGGGAAGTAAATTCCAGCGTGTCGGCGGACAGTACTTCGACACTCTCATCGGCCTGGTCGAGCAGATGCAGCGGCGGCAGCGGGGTGTCGGGCAAATTTTCAAACAGCGGCACCTGTTTTTCTCGCTCGACCCGCGCCGACTTGGGAATTTCCGCGACCGGCGGCTGAATGTGGATCGGCTGGTGTTCCTCGAAGCGCTTTTTTTCTTCCTCGACGAATACGTCGCGCTCGGTCACCGCTACCCGGCCCCGGCGCTGGTCCTTCCAGTTGCGCCAGGCGTTGATGACAAAAAGATAAGCGTCTTCAATCCAGCCGCCCAGCCGCTCCATGAGTTTTACCCAGGAAAACCCGGTGAAGAGGGTCACACCCGCGGCGATAAGCATCAGCAGAATCAAGGTGCCGCCGGTAAAGCCCAGGGCCTTGACCGTTGCCTTGCTGAGAATTGCGCCCAGCATGCCGCCCGCGGCCAGCGGCAGGATGACCTTGATGCTGTGAATTCGCAGCGCTTCCATTCCGCTGCTGGCGAGCAGCAGCAAGGCGAAACCGCATGCGGCCACAAAGAAGGAACGGCGGTCGGTAAGGCTTACCGTATCAATGCGCTGGTACCCCCACCAAGTTGCAAACAATAGGAACACCACCCACCAGTAGGCGGAAAAGCCGAAAACATAGAGCAGAATATCGGCAAGCCAGGCGCCCACGGGGCCGCCGAGATTGTGCACGTCTCCGGCACGGTTGGCAGAATGCGACCAGGCGGGGTCCAGCTTGTCGTAGCTCACCAGCACCAGCACCACATAAAGCGCCAGCGCCACCAACATAAGCCACCAGGATTCGCGCAGCAGCGCCGCGAGCCTGGGCGGGAGCGGTTTCCGCTCGTCAGATGATTTGGATCTGTTATAAGGGGAAAGCATCGAAAGGCCGGACCACTCAATCCGTTTTGCCGATTATATCAAGTTGAGACACACGGGTTCCTGTTTCCGGTTCTCTCACGTGAAACAGCCCCTGCTTGGCACAAGCAGGGGCTGTTCCCGGAGATGCCTGGTAACGGTTTGATCTGGCGTGCCACTTGCTCTTTAAGTTGCCCGGCCCGCCGGTAATCCTGCCGCCGGATCAAAAGCCGAGGCCACCTCACTCGTAGATTACAGTCAGCCTCGGTTTGAAGTATAACCCGCGGCAATTACCGGCGTCACATCTTGGAAGCGCTGGTTAAAGTCTCCGGCAAATCATGATTGAGAATGATTTTTTTGGATTCGACGCGGATATGCCCGGAAACGGTCAAATCGCGCAAAATTCGGCTCACCATTTCGCGCGAGGCGCCTATCATGTCGGCAAGGTCTTGTTGCGAAAGTTTTTCCCCGACCACCAATTTGCCGTTCTCCGGCTTGGCCAGTTCAAGCAGGGTCCGCGCCACTCTGCCGTAGACATCCATGAGCGCGAGGCTTTCGATCTTGCGGTCGGCGTTGCGCAGCCGCTGGATCAGTCCTTGCATGATGCGAAACGCCATCTGCGGGTTGTGGGCCAGGCAATTGATGAAATCGGACTTGCCGATGACGAGGAGCTGGCTGGGTTCCATGGCAACCACGTCGGCCGAGCGCGGCTGCTCATCGATCAGCGCCATTTCACCGAAGAATTCACCCTTGCGGATAATCGCCAGGATCACTTCCCTGCCGTCGTCCGTGCTCAAAACCACCTTGACCTTGCCGGAAGCAACAAGGTAGAGCGCGTCGCTTTTTTCGCCCTCACGCAGGATGGCGGCATGCTTGCCGTAGTTTTTCATCACGGCAACGCGCGCCATTGACGCCAGTTCTTCTTCCCGCAGCCCGGAGAACAGGGGCACGCTTTCCAGCAAGGTGACGACGGAGAGGCTCATGAGCTTGATGCGCTGCCGGAGCGCGGCGGGGCTTTTACATCCGGTACGGCAGCGCCGGTCATGAGAGCGGCAGATCCCTCAAAGGCAAGCGTTATTCTTGTCAAGCGGTTCATCCATCATCCCCAAGATTTAATGAAGTTTTTCGATGCTTGATTATAGACCCATACGCCCGAAAATTCACGGTTCTCTCGGGGAACTCGACAGGGTTGTCTATTACTGATAAATTCGCACAGTTATTGAAATTTCGCCTTAAGGCATTTACCGCTTGAAAACCGGTCTAATGGCCTCATCTCCAATGACCTCATTTATATTGCCAGAAACTTCGCCCAGCTCCCGAACCAGCCATGTCCGCCGCGAGCAAGCCCAACAACCATAGCCGCCTGCTGATTTTGGGCTCCGGCCCTGCTGGTTATACCGCCGCCGTTTATGCCGCGCGGGCCAACTTGAAACCGGTGTTGATTACCGGGCTGGCGCAAGGTGGGCAACTCATGACCACCACCGATGTCGACAACTGGCCGGCGGATGCCATGGGCGTGCAGGGGCCGGAGTTGATGGAGCGCTTCCAGAAACATGCGGAGCGGTTCGATACCGAGGTCATTTTCGACCACATTCACACGGCGCAACTTACCAAAAAACCATTAACGCTGGTCGGCGATCAGGGGACCTATACCTGCGATGCGCTTATTATCGCCTCCGGCGCATCGGCCAAATATCTCGGCCTGCCCTCGGAACAGGCGTATCTGGGCAAAGGCGTGTCCGGCTGCGCAACTTGCGACGGTTTCTTTTACAAAGGGCAGGAGGTTGCGGTGGTGGGCGGCGGCAACACCGCTGTGGAGGAAGCGCTCTACCTCTCCAACATCGCCAAAAAAGTCACGGTAGTGCACCGCCGCGACAAGTTCCGCGCCGAGAAAATCCTGATTGACCGGCTGATGGGAAAAACCCGCAACGGCAACATAACAGTCGCGTGGGACCATGTGGCGGATGAAGTGCTCGGCGACGACAGCGGCGTCACCGGACTGCGCATCAAGAATGCCAAGACCGGGGCTTTGAGCCGGCTTGATGTGAAAGGCGTGTTTATTGCCATCGGCCACACGCCGAACACCGATCTTTTCAAGGGTCAGCTGGAAATGGAGAATGGTTACATCGTCATCAAAGGCGGCAATCAGGGCAATGCCACCGCCACCGGCATTCCCGGCGTGTTCGCGGCAGGCGATGTGCAGGACCATGTTTATCGCCAGGCGGTAACGAGCGCCGGCTCCGGCTGCATGGCGGCGCTGGATGCGGAAAAATATCTCGACAATCTAAGCGTGTGAAAATAAAAACTACTAAAGGCGCGACGCACCGTCCGGCGCCTTTGCCGGAAGAAGAACGCGGCTTGTTCCATGAAGCGGTAAAAGGCGCCCAGCCCTTGCGCGCCAAGCGGCGCGTGCAGCATCAACCCAAGCCGCCCCCGCCTCTGCCCTTGCAAACCCTGCGCGATGAACAGGCGGCGCTCGCCGAATCGCTCTCTGATTGGGAAAACCCGGTTGAAACCGGCGATGAAACGTCTTTCCTGCGTGCCGGCTTATCCAGGCAAATCCTGAAAAAACTGCGCCGCGTGCACTGGGTCGTTCAAGACCAACTTGATCTGCACGGACAAAACCGCGAAGAAGCGCGTTCAAGTCTCGTGGCGTTTCTTAATACAAGTATCAAGCGCGGTTTGCGCTGTGTGCGTATCATTCATGGCAAGGGCCTGGGCTCAAAAAACCGCGTGCCGGTACTGAAGCACAAGGTACGGGGGTGGCTGATTAAGCGCGAAGAGATTCTGGCGTTCTGCGAGGCGCCCCCGGTTGACGGCGGCAGTGGCGTGCTGATTGTGCTGTTGAAGGGTTCGGGGTTGAGGGTTGAGGGTTGAGGGTTGAGAGCAGAAAGCGGGTCTAGCGTCACCCGCAGCCTAAACACTGAACGCCCTACTCTTAACTCTCAACCACCACTAAATCGCCGCTTCGTCGGTTTCTCCGGTGCGAATGCGCACCACCTGTTCCACAGATGTGACAAAAATCTTGCCGTCACCGATCTTGCCGGTGCGAGCAGCCTTGATGATAGCCTCGATTGAGGACTCCACGAGTTTTTCCGGCACCACCAGTTCCACTTTCACCTTGGGCAGGAAATCCACCACGTATTCCGCGCCGCGGTAAAGCTCGGTGTGGCCCTTCTGCCGGCCAAAGCCCTTGACTTCGGTCACGGTAAGACCGCTGACGCCGATGGCGGACAGGGCTTCCCGCACTTCGTCGAGCTTGAAGGGTTTGATAACGGCTTCTATTTTTTTCATCGGTTTCTCCCGCGGGGATACCAATCAGAGGTAAGTATAGTGCCAAATGCGAAAGAGATAAATGCCGCAACAGCAAATCAGATGTCGCGGTATTTCGAGGTAATCGGATAACGCCAGTCCTTGCCGAAGCCGCGGGGAGTGATACGGATGCCCACCGGCGCCTGGCGCCGCTTGTATTCGCTGCTTTTAATCAAGCGCACCACGCGCCTCACGTCGTCAGCACTGAAGCCGCGGCCGATGATTTCCTCCGGGCTCATATCGTCCTCGACATAAGCTTCCATGATGGCGTCCAGAATGTCGTACGCCGGCAGGCTGTCCTGGTCGGTCTGGTTCGGTTTCAGCTCCGCCGACGGCGCACGGGTAAGGATGCGCTCGGGGATGACACGCGCCAGGCTGTTGCGGTAATGCGCCAGGCGGTATACCAGCGTTTTGGTGATGTCTTTCAACACCGCGAAGCCGCCCGCCATGTCGCCGTAAAGCGTGGCGTAACCTACTCCCATTTCGCTCTTATTGCCGGTGGTCAAAACCAGGCTGCCAGTTTTGTTGGACAGCGCCATGAGCAACGTGCCGCGAATGCGCGCCTGCAAATTTTCCTCGGCAGTATCGGCAGGCAAGCCGGCGAATTCGGAGGAGAGCGCCTGCAAAAATGCATCGAACATGGGCTTGATGAGAATTTCGCTGTAACGCACGCCCAAGGTTTTGGCGAGGGCGCACGCATCCTTGACGCTCATGTCGGCGGTATATGGCGAAGGCATCATCACCGCTTGAACCTTGTCTGTACCCAGCGCGTCCGCCGCGATGACGAGCGTCAGCGCCGAGTCGACGCCGCCGGAAAGGCCGACCAGCGCGCCGGGGAAGCCGTTCTTCGTCACATAATCGCGCACGCCCAGGCACAATGCCTGATACACCGTCGCTTCGAGCGATTGGGCGACGGCGATCTGGCCGCGCACCGGCACATCCTTTTCCAGCGCGATCCAATAAATACCTTCTTGAAACGGCGGAAACTGATGCGTGAGCTCACCTTTGCTGTTCACCGCAAACGAAGCGCCGTCGAACACCAGCTCATCCTGGCCGCCGACCAGATTGCCATAAATGATCGCCATGCCGGTTTCCCCGACCCGCTCCTGCAATACCTCGTGGCGGGTATCCTGTTTGTTCATGTGGTACGGCGAGGCGTTCAGCACCAGCAGCACTTGCGCGCCGGCGTCTTTCGCCCGGGCCGCCGCATGGGGTTCCCAGATATCGGCGCAAATGTTCACGCCGAAGCGCACGCCCTCGAGCTCGAACACGCAAGGCTGGCTTCCTGACACGAAATAACGCGCCTCGTCAAACACCGTGTAATTGGGAAGCTTGAGCTTGTGGTAAGTGGCGATGATTTTGCCGTCGCGAATCACCGACGCGGCGTTAAAGCGCCGATCGCCGACCGCCTGCGGATGCCCCACTACGAGCGTGATGCCTTGAACCAGACCCGCCAGGTCCTGAAGAACCTTGTTGCAGGCCTGATAAAACCCGTCGCGCAACAACAGGTCTTCCGGCGGATAGCCGGAGAGGGCCAGTTCCGGCGCCAGCACCAGGCTCGCGCCGCCGGCTTGCGCCCGCCTGGTAAAGTCCAGGATTTTGGCGGCGTTGCCGGCAAGATCGCCGACGGTAACGTTGATCTGGGCAATAGCTATTTTCATCGCATCAATATAACATTTTGTCTTCGTTCCCATAATCCAAGCCCAAGCAAAAAACCCGATGCAATCGATTGAACACTGGCTGCATTTTTATGCCGGACGCGCTCTGCTCATGTTCAACCTGCAGGACGCGGCGGTGGAGCGCCTGCACCTGGCGTTGAAGTGCAACCCGCGGTTTGATCGCGCCGCGAGTTCCCTGGGGTTCATTTATGCGTCCATGCGGCAATATCCGGTAGCCGCACGTTATTTCGAGCAGGCGTTACAAATCAATCCGCAGGCTGCCGGCCTCTGGTTCAACCTCGGTTTCATTCACGAAGAGCAGAAACACTTCGCCCAGGCCATCGAGGCGTTCCGCAAAGCGGTGGCGCTCAACCCCAAGATCGACCGCGCCTGGTACGGCATGGGCCTTGCTCACGCCGCGCTGGGCGAACATGAAAAGGCCGCGGAGGCCGTTTCAGGAAGCGGCCACGTTGCAGCCGATGAGCCCCTACCCCTGGTACCAGCTGGGAATGGCGCATCACCACCTGAACCACCCCGACAAAGTCGCCGAAATCGTCGCGCATCTGGAAAGATTTGACCCGAAAATGACGCAGCAGCTCAAGAACGACACCCGCAACACCTAAGCCGGCCGCAAAGACATGAGCGCCGGATATCGCATAGAAATAATCGACACGCTTTCCGCCATTGCGACTCAAGACTGGAACCGGCTGGCCGGCAACAGTCCTTTCCAGCGCCACGAATTTTTCAGCGCATTGCACGAAACCGGTTGCGCCTCGGCACAAAGCGGCTGGACACCGCGCTTCATCACCCTCTGGCGCGAACACCGGTTGCTCGGCGCCATGCCGCTATATCTCAAGGCGCATTCCTACGGCGAATACGTGTTCGACTGGGCGTGGGCCGACGCCTACCGGCATTTTGGCCACCGCTATTACCCCAAACTGCTCTGCGCCGTTCCTTTCACTCCCATCACCGGCAGACGCCTGCTGGCCGAAACCGCTGAACAGCGTTCGTTGTTGTTGCATGCCGCGCTGAATTTGGCGAAACAATCCGGCGCCTCATCATTGCACTGCCTGTTTCCGGAAGAGCCGGAAGCGCAGGAACTGCAATCGCACGGCTTAATGTTGAGACAGGGCTTGCAGTTTCACTGGGAAAACCGGGGCTACCGCGACTTTGCCGATTTCCTCGAGGCCTTGAGCCGCCACAAGCGCAAGAACATCCGTCAGGAACGCCGCAAAGTACGGGAAGCGGGCATCAGTTGCGAATGGCTGGAGGGAAGGAACATCACCGATGAGCATTGGCGTTTTTTCACCGCCTGCTACAACCATACTTACCGCCAGCATTTTTCCACACCCTACCTCAACCTGGACTTTTTTGCACGGCTGGGAGAAACGCTGCCCCAGCACGTGCTGCTGATTCTGGCCAAACGCGAAAGCCAACCGCTGGCCGCCGCGCTCAACCTTTACACGCCTGAACGTTTATACGGACGCTATTGGGGCGCGCTGGAACCTATTCCCGGATTGCACTTCGAGACCTGCTATTACCAAGCGATTGAGTTTTGCATCGCGCGCGGGATTCGCTGCTTCGAAGGCGGCGCGCAAGGCGAGCACAAGCTCGCGCGCGGCTTTCTGCCGGTCAAGACCTGGTCGGCGCACTGGTTCGCGCATCCGCAATTCGCGCAGGCGATTGCGCGCAATCTCGATCGGGAAACTTCAGGAATCGCGCACTACGCCGATGAACTCAACGAGCAGAGCCCGTTTAAGAAATGAGGTTGCACGTAAAGGACTGAGAAAAACCAGGCAGCGCAGTATTGACGCAAAAGACGCCGTTTTCAGGCGAGCATGTCCGCCCAGATATTCCTGGCCCACCCCCAGGCGTACTGACCTTCCAGCTCAGTAGGCGTGGTAGATAACCCCGTGCTGCCTTCGACCACCAGCATGGTTTTCTTCGCCGCATCATAACGGTGTACCGAGGCAACGTGCATGGCTTCGCTGCCGCTGACAAAACTGTAACAGGTATTGTTCATCATCGGCTGGGAATTGACCGGCTGTTCGTTTAGCAGCGCCGCCACCGCCGCCGCGCAGACTTTTGCCTGCTGGTTCGCCATGTGCCCGGACTTGGGCATGGCCGGCGCGCCAACAATCGCATCGCCCAGCACATGGATGTTTTTCTGCGCAGCCGATTCATAGGTCAGAAAATCCACTCCGCACCAGCGGTCGTTGGCGGTGACAAGCCCCGCGGCCTGCGCGATGTTCCCGGCGCGCTGCGGCGGAATCACGTTCAACACGTCGGCACTGACGTTCTCGAATTCCAGTCTGGCGGTGAGCGCCGCCGCGTCCACGTCAACCAGGATGCTGTTCGGCCGGTATTCGACGATGCCGGCGTAACGCTCCTTCCAGGCCTTAGTAAACAAGCCCTTCTTCGACTGCACATCGTCATTGGCGTCGAGGATGAGCACCTTGGAACGCGGCTTGGCCTGCTTGAAATAAAACGCCACCTGGCAGGCGCGCTCATAAGGTCCCGGCGGGCAGCGGTACGGTGACTTGGGAATGCACAGCGCGTAAACCCCGCCGTCCGGCATCGCTTCCAGCTGATTTCGCAGCGCCATGGTTTGCGTGCCCGCTTTCCAGGCATGCAGCACCTTTTGCTGCGCTTCCGGATTACTGAGGCCGGGAATTTGCTCGTACATGAAATGGATGCCCGGGGCGATAATCAGGCGGTCATAACTTAAACTGAAGCCGCGCGCCAATTGCACCCGGCGTTCCTGCGCATCCACCGCCACCACCTCGTCGTTCAGCATTTTCACGCCGTATTTGCTCAACCCCTGATAGCCGACCGTAAGCGCGCACAGGGTCGTATTGCCGCCCAGCACCAGGTTGGAGAGCGGGCACGAGATGAACTCGGCATTGCGCTCGATCAGCACGACCTCGATGTTAGGCCCCCATTTGCGGATATATTTCGCGCACGTCGCCCCGGCGTAGCCGCCTCCCACCACCACCACGCGCGGGCCGCCCGCGCCGGTCAGGCTGGCGCAGCCTGGCAACGCGCCCAGCCCCGCGGAAGCCGAAACCCATTTGATGAATTCGCGTCTCGTGAGTCGCATGGCGCCTCCTATTTTTGCCCGGCAAAGTAACCCGCCATCAGCTCAACCTGTTCGTCGGTGTAACCCTTGGCGAGCTGATGCATGATGGTCGCCGGACGGCGGCCCGCTTTGAAGTCCTGCATCTGGCGGACGAAATAGCCGCGGTCAAGACCGACGAGCGAGGGCATCACGCCTGCGCTCCGGCCATCGGTGCCGTGGCAGTTGGCGCAATTGGCGGCAAGCTCACGCGCAGCATTCGGGCCGGCAGCCGGGGCCGCCAAGCTTGCGCCAAAGACTAAAGTGAATAACAGGATCGCCGCACGGGATTTCATCGCTTCTCCTATCGGGTCATCGCGAATTGCAGAGCACGTCAGAAACGGCGGGAAACAGATGAAGCGCTAGACGGGAAGTTTCACTCCGCGGTTACTCCGTGTCAAGTGCCACAGTCACTGCAAAATCAGGCACCGTAAAAATGAAACTTGTTTTTGCCCAGTTCCTTGGCGCGGTACATGGCACTGTCGGCGTTTTTCATCAGGGTTGGCGCACTCTCGCCGTGTTCGGGGTACAAGCTGATACCGATGCTCGCGGTAATGACAAAATCACGGCCGCCCACCACAAACGGGGCAGCGAACGCATCGAGGATTTTCTGCGCCACCGGTCTGGCGTCTTCCCGCTGCTGCATATTAGGAAGGATGATAACGAATTCGTCCCCGCCCTGCCGGGACACGGTATCGCCCTGACGCACGCACTTCACCAAGCGCTCGGCTACGGCGCACAATACCGCATCGCCGATGAGGTGGCCCAGATTGTCGTTCACTTCCTTGAAGTTGTCGAGGTCAATGAACAAGAGCGCCACGCCGCGCTTATTGCGCCGCGCCTGCACCAGGGCCTGCTCAAGACGATCCAGCATCAGCGTGCGGTTGGGCAAAGTGGTCAGCGCGTCGAAATGCGCCATGTGCTCC
This sequence comes from Burkholderiales bacterium, assembly GCA_035543335.1. Lineage (NCBI taxonomy): Bacteria > Pseudomonadati > Pseudomonadota > Betaproteobacteria > Burkholderiales > Burkholderiales bacterium. The sequence goes on along the minus strand of DASZZH010000021.1, from coordinate 4,647 downwards.
GCCTGGGTTTGCGCCTGCTTGCGCTCGATGGCTATGGCGGCGAGGTTCGCCGCGCGGTTAATGATTTCCAGGTCGCGGGACCGCGGGCTTTTCGGCTCGCGGTAATACGCGGCAAACGTGCCGAGCACCTTGTCGGTGGCGGACATGATGGGCTTGGACCAGGAGGCGCGCAGCCCGTACTGCGACGCGAGGTCTTTGTACGGTGTCCAGCGCGGGTCGGTGGCAATATCCTCGGCCACAATCAACCTCTTTAAGAAAGCCGCCGTACCGCAGGAGCCTGCCTGCGGCCCGATGGCCAAACCATCGATGGCCTTGTTGTAATCATCCGGGAGGCTCGGCGCCGCACCATGGCGCAAATGCACACCGTCCGCGTGGAGAAGGAGCACCGAACACAGCATGCCCGTGCTCTGCTCTTCTATGGCACGCACCAATGCGTCAAGGATTTCCACCAGCGGCCGGTCTTTGGCAATCATTTCAAACAGATTTTTCTCAGCGGCAATCAGCGCTTCGTCGCGCCGGAGATCGGTGACATCCTGAGTATTGGCGACGACCAGTATCTCACCATCCCGCCGTACCGCACGGCCCGCCACTTCCAGCACTTTCCAACCGCCGTCCTTGCAGCGCGCGCGTAGATCGACCTGACTGAGGACACCCGTTTCCAGCGCCTGTTGGAAAGCCTGTTTGGCATGGTCAACGTCGTCAGGATGAATGTAGTCAAAGCTGACTTTACCCAGCAGTTCTCCCGGCGCGTACCCGAGAATGGCATAGGTGGAAGGGCTGCCGTATTGAAACACGCCTTGGCTGTCCAGCACCGACATCGAATCGAGCGCCCGCTCCACAATCAATTGCAGGAACTGCCCCTGGTCGAGGAGCAGCTGCCCTGCATGCCTGCGTGCAGTAAGATACGCTTGGAGCCGCTCGATGGGCATACCTAACAGGTCTTTGCGGCGCGGCTTCTGCAGAAAAGCGATGAGCGGCACGATGGCGAGCGTGGCCGCGCTCCAGGCCACGGCATACCACAAGCCTTCGCCGTCGTAATGGAAAACCGTACCCGGAAGCGAAAAGAAATACGCAAAGTACAAGGCGGCCAGCAGAGCGCTGGCCAAGCCCGTGCGCAAACCACCTTGTACGGCGGAAAATATCACCGGGAAAATCAGCACGGGAGCCGGGCTATGGACAGCCAAACCACTTTTGGAAATAAGCTCCACCAGCGCCGCCAGCGCCAGCGTGGCCACCAAGCCAATAAACGGATTTGAAGCGGTGCTGAGCTTCTCGGCCAGCTTGTCATGCGTGACTTCGGGCATGGCCTCCCCGGCTTGGTCGCTCTTGCAGCCCACGTCCGCCAATTCGGCGGCCGGACGCAAGGGATAAAGAGCTAAACGACTTTTTCTTCTTCGTCTGCAAACACCAGACGCATTTTTTCGTTAGCGTCAAGGTCCACGGTGACCTTGCCGCCCTGGGCGAGCCTGCCGAACAGCAGCTCATCCGCCAGCGCGCTGCGGATGGTGTCCTGGATTAGCCTAGCCATGGGGCGCGCGCCCATTATCGGATCGAAGCCGCGCTTCGCCAAATAGCTTTTCAATGCATCGGTGAAATGCGCCTCGACTTTTTTCTCGTGCAACTGCTCCTCGAGCTGCATCAGGAACTTATCCACCACGCGCAGGATGATTTCATGGTCGAGCGCGGCGAAGGAAATGATGGCGTCCAGCCGGTTGCGGAATTCCGGCGTGAACAGCCGCTTGATCTCCACCAGCTCGTCACCGGAGGACTTACCGGGGTTGAAGCCAATGGCGGTTTTCGACAGCGATTCGGCGCCGGCGTTGGTGGTCATGATAATCATCACGTTGCGGAAATCCGCCTTGCGGCCGTTGTTGTCGGTGAGCGTGCCATAATCCATCACCTGCAACAGGATATTGAAGATGTCGGAGTGCGCCTTCTCAATCTCGTCGAGCAGCAACACCGCGTAAGGATGCTTGGTGATGGCTTCGGTGAGCAAGCCCCCCTGGTCGAAACCGACATAGCCGGGCGGCGCGCCGATCAGGCGCGACACGGCATGTCGCTCCATGTATTCCGACATGTCGAAACGAATCAGCTCCACCCCCATGATGTAGGCGAGCTGGCGCCCGACTTCGGTCTTGCCCACGCCGGTGGGCCCTGAGAACAGGAAGCAGCCTATGGGTTTTTGCGGATTGCCCAGGCCGCTCCTCGCCATCTTGATGGCGGCGGAAAGCGCGTCGATTGCTTTATCCTGGCCGAACACCACCGCCTTCAAATCGCGGTCGAGATTCTTCAGCGCGGCGCGGTCGTCGGTGGACACGCTCCGCGGCGGGATGCGCGCGATCTTGGCGACGATGCCCTCGATTTCGTGCTGGCTGATGACGCGTTTTTGCCTTGATTTAGGCAGGATTTTCTGCGCCGCGCCGGCTTCGTCAATCACGTCAATCGCCTTGTCCGGCAAATGCCGGTCGTTGATATAGCGCGCCGAAAGCTCCGCCGCGCTGGTCAAGGCGGTAGCCGTGTATTTCACGCCGTGATGCGCCTCGAAGCGCGATTTCAGGCCGCGCAAAATCGCCACGGTTTCATCAATAGTCGGCTCGCCCACGTCGATTTTCTGGAAACGGCGCGACAGCGCGTGGTCCTTCTCGAACACGCCGCGGTATTCGTTGTAGGTGGTGGCGCCTATGCATTTCAGCTGCCCCTGGTTCAATGCCGGCTTCAACAGATTCGACGCATCTAGCGTGCCGCCGGATGCCGCGCCCGCGCCGATCAGGGTATGAATCTCGTCGATGAACAGAATCGCGTTGGGGTTTTCGAGCAATTGCTTGAGCACCGCTTTCAGCCGCTGCTCGAAATCGCCCCGGTATTTGGTGCCGGCGAGGAGCGCACCCATGTCGAGCGTATAGACCTGTGCCCGCTTCAGCACTTCCGGCACGTCGCCTTCGAAAATGCGCCGCGCCAGGCCTTCGGCAATCGCCGTCTTGCCCACGCCGGCCTCGCCGACCAGAAGCGGATTGTTCTTGCGGCGGCGGCACAGGGTTTGCACCACGCGCTCGAGCTCCCGCTCGCGGCCGATGAGCGGATCAATCTTGCCGGCCAGCGCCAGCGCGTTGAGGTTCATCGTGTAGTTTTCCAGCGCGCCGCCGGAAGAGGCTTCCTGCTCGGTCTCGGCCTCGCTTTCGGCCTTGCTGCCTGATATGCCCTGCGGCACCTTGGTGATGCCGTGCGCGATGTAGTTCACTACATCCAGCCGGGTCACGCCGCGCTGGTGCAGGAAAAATACGGCGTGCGAATCCTTCTCGCCGAAGATCGCCACCAGCACGTTGGCGCCGGTGACTTCCTTCTTGCCGGAGGATTGCACGTGCAGGATGGCGCGCTGAATCACGCGCTGGAAGCCCAGCGTGGGCTGGGTGTCCACCTCGCCGCTCACCTTGGGCGTGTGCTCGATGACGAAATCAGCAAGCTGCTTGCGCAGCTCTTCGATATTGACCGCGCAGGCGCGCAGCACCTCGGAAGCGGTGGGGTTGTCGAGCAGCGCCAAAAGCAGGTGCTCCACGGTAATGAACTCGTGGCGTTTCTGGCGCGCTTCCATAAACGCCATGTGGAGGCTAACCTCGAGTTCCTGCGCAATCATTCGTGTTTCCTTAAAATTATGTTTCTTCCATCACGCAATGCAGCGGGTGCTGGTGCTGCTTGGCAAAGGATACCACTTGTTCAACCTTGGTGGCGGCAACGTCTTTAGGGAAGATACCACACACCCCCATGCCTTCCCTATGGACTTTGAGCATGATTTGGGTGGCCTGTTCGCGGTTCATGAAAAAAATCGTTTGCAGCACGGCCACCACGAAGTCCATAGGCGTGTAGTCATCGTTGAGCAACACGACCTTGAACATCGGAGGGGCTTTAAGTTTGCTTTTTTTGGCCTCCAGTACTGTATCTTCTCGTTGCCTGATCGCCATTTGCCTTGACTAAGACGCTCAACCTTACGACCCTTACTATTAATAATGTATGCCCAGTACCCCCACCATTTCAAGTGCACGATGACAAATATTTTAACCAGGCTCTTGACTTAGGCACTTGAATTGGCGTAAAAAGCACTCTGGTGTTTGGCTTCAAGTTTGCGCAGTACCGGTTATACCGAGTTGCGGTCTTGATTCTCAAACAGCGTCCGGGTTTGAGCCCGTTAACTTTTTTCTAAGGAAGCGATGCATGGCAACTGGTACTGTTAAGTGGTTTAACGATTCAAAAGGTTATGGGTTTATCACCCCTGATGATGGCAGCGAAGATTTGTTTGCCCATTTCTCCGCAATCAACATGAGCGGATTCAAGACCCTGAAAGAAGGGCAGAAAGTCTCTTTTGAGGTTACTCAAGGCCCCAAGGGCAAACAAGCCTCCAACATCCAGGCAGCATCTTAAATTTGTTCCGCGGCGGCAACGCCGCGGCGCCAAAGCAAAAGCCCGCCAACGCAGCGGGCTTTTTTTATTTTTGGATTAACGCCGCTTAGCAGGGTGTTGAAGAACTCCACGGGGCTGCGGCGTCGGCTTTCCGGGATGGGATGCGCGAAGCGAGCCGCGTCGAATAGCCGTTGCATATTCGCAAGGCGAGCGACAAAGCAGACCGCCCGGAAAGCCACGCCCCATCCGGGTTTG
>DASZZH010000020.1 GCA_035543335.1 Burkholderiales bacterium | reverse complement strand
CAACAAACCCATGAGTGTGGCCGTGTCCACCATGCCCGCCTTGACCGTGAGAGGGGCCGTGCGGATGGTCGTGATCTTCGTCATCGTGTGAATGGTCGTCGTGATGAGAATGTTGGCTCATGTTCCTGCCTTCTTACTTTTAATGGAAAACGGCGCGCACCCACGCCGTGCACAACGGTATTACAACTGAAGCATCGGATTCGGGCATTTTATCAATCAATGCCTTGCAACGCTCGCCCTTCCTAAAATTAATACTAGGCAGTCTTATAAAGCTTCACAAAGCTTGAAAGTGGTTACGTGATGGTTATATCGGTTCTAGTGTTTCCGTGGCTCCCCAACCAAGGCAAATCTGGGCACTGGCACGAATCTATTTTCGTACATTGTTTATCGCCGCACGATATGAACTGACGCCGTAGCGATGGGTTTAGAGAGCTGCTTGAACTCTGAAATCGCCCCTTGTAACACGCGAATAGCAGACCGTAAAAAGAGGCACGCAAGTAACGAGCCAATCACTAAATCCGGCCAACCCGACTGCGTTAACCATACACCTCCCGAAGCTATAAGCACTGACAGGTTCGATGCAATGTCGTTACGCGAGCACTCCCAGACCGAACTCATATTGATGTCTTCTTCCCGGTGCTTCCAGAGCAGCGCCAAACACGTGCCGTTGGCGATCAGCGCGAGGATGCTTATTACACCCATCGTCTCGAAAACAGGAACTGTCGGAACGATGATTTTGTATGCGACTTGCCCGAGCACGAACAGGCCTGCAGCGAGGATTAAGCAGCCTTTGAACACAGCGACCTTCGCTTTAGAGTGTGTGCTGCGGGAAACGGCATAGAGACTCAGTCCGTAGGTCAGAGCGTCGCCCAGGTTGTCGAGTGAATCGGATAGCAAAGCGATTGAGCTGGCCAGAAGCCCCGCAATGAGCTCAACAACAAACATCACTGCATTAATGCCGAGAACGATTCTTAAAGTCCCGCTCTGACGCTCTCTCAGGGCCTCAATAGCACACGCTTTATCTTCGCAGCAGTCGGTCATATTTCCAATTTATTCCTCTGTTGCCGCTAAGTAACACGGAGCCTAAGGATCGTCACCTAGAAGTTAGTCTGGCCGCGCGATGGTGCTTAGCCACCTTACACACTGCCTTTTTCACACGCAACGTCGCAAGGCTGCGTACTGTCGCCACGCTCCCACTGTAAAGTGGTGTGCTCGATCCCGAACCGCTCATGAAGCTCCTTGCTGGCCTGCGTAATAAGACGATCATCGTCGCGAGAATCAGGCTTGACGAGGTGAACCGTCAGAGCTGTTGCCGTCGTGCTCATGCCCCAGATATGCAGATCATGAACTCTTGTCACGCCAGGCAAACTCTTTAGATAGGCTTCGACAGCCTGCGGGTCAATACCTTCAGGCACTGCATCCAGCGCCAAATTGATCGAATCCCGAAGAAGTTCCCATGTAGTGAAGAGAATAACCGCTGCGATGAGCAGACTAACAAATGGGTCTATCCATTGCCAGCCGGTGGCGAGAATACATAAACCAGCCACGACGACACCTGCCGATACGCCGGCATCAGCAGCCATGTGGAGAAAAGCGCCCCGAATGTTAAGGTCGCTCTTGCGCCCGGCCATGAACAGCAACGCCGTCGCCGTGTTAATGACAACGCCAACCAACGCCACCCAAATAACGGTTGTTCCAACTACTGGGGACGGATCATTAAAACGCCGAATGGCCTCCCAGGCAATGGCACCAACGGCCACCAAGAGAATGACCGCATTGAGCAGCGCCGCCAGAATAGAAGAACTGCGCCATCCGTAGGTGCGGCGTTTCGTCGGCTGTTGTCGCGAAAGATGACTGGCTCCCCATGCCAGTAACAAACCAAGAACGTCGGTTAGATTGTGTCCGGCATCTGCGAGCAACGCCAACGAGCCGGCTATGACGCCAAAAACTGCTTCAGTGACAACAAAGCCAATGTTGAGGGCAATGCCTACAACAAAGGCACGGTTGTAGTTGGTGTGGCCATGATTATGTTCGTGTGCCATGTTTACGACCGCTTTCTGTTATCCGACTCGCGCCCCCGTTCGCGTAACACGAGGGCCTACGGATTCCTATAAGAGCGAGGTTACGGGGGCATAATAACCCAGAAACAAAAATGGGCACAAAATCAGTGCCCATTTTTGTAGTTGAATGGCTCCCCGACCAAGGCTCGAACCTGGGACCTGCGGATTATTAACAGAGCCGCCTTTGCGTGCCTTCGACCAACCTGCCCTGAGTCGTTCGCACTTCGACTTGCCTGTCGTGAGCATCGTCGAAGGGCGGCATGACAGAGCGGATGGCAAGGATTGGATGACAGTTTACTTTCAACTCAGCATTCACCTAACCTGGTTTGACGTAGGTAGGGAATTATTGGTAAATTAAGCGGTCAGAAAATTATCTCAAGCGCCGGATTTTGTACGCCGGCGAATTTCAGCTTGGCGATTGCCAAACGAGTGTATTAACGATGAGTTTAGCTGCCCAATATCAACTGTCAGAACGATCCGCAGCTTGCCGGCGGCTCGGTAGTTTCAGTTTGCGGTCCCATGCACGGATCGTCTTGGCAAGCTGGCTGTTTACCCTAGCAGTCTGCGTTTTTAGCGACGTAAGACTCAACGAAACACCCGTCTATCAAGCTGAACATTCAACCATTTCACACGGGCATGACCAACCCCAGCATGACGGCAGCACACAGCATGTGGATGATTGCTGCACCGTTCTGCAAAATTTATCGGCGTTCTCCAAGGTAAGCAACATCCAAATCCCGCTGCATAACCTGGTTTATGTGTTGCTGCCCTATATTGTCGTTGTTCATGCGGTTCCCCTTGTCGCTGCCAAAGTGCATTTCTTTGGCAACGATCCCCCCGGTAAACCCAAGCACGCCTTAATCGCCAACTCAGTCTGGCCCAACGCCCCTTCGCACTGATCTCCCCTCCCCGGTTCGGGTTGGGTGGTACTGCTTTGGGGTGCGCGTAAGCTTTTTCGTTTTCTCCTCAAACTGTATTCCCGGCTCGCCGTTGTTTCGTGCCGAGTTGGTTTTCGGGAATACATCAACGCGGCCCTCAATCCAGTTATTCCCGTTGACGAGAAAGTTTTTAGTGAGATGAAAGCTATAATCCCTCGCTTCATTGCAGGAGAGAAACGACTATGAGCGCAAACCCATTACTTATGGTTGCGGGGCTGTTATTGCTTGGCGGATGTGCCTCGGACGTGACGGTGCCGCCAGTAGCCCTCAACCATCCAGCCAACCCCAGTGCGCCCGAGGCGCCCATCACGCCCTTGGCGCAAACGCTGCAAACGAGCGATCCGGTCATCGCGCCCGCAGACTCGATGCAAGGCATGAACCATGAATCAATGAAGGGCATGGGCCACGGTTCAATGCAAGGAATCGACCATGGCTCAATGAAGGGAATGGATCACGATTCAATGCAAGGCATGGATCATGGCGCGCACTGGATGGCTCCACAAGAGGCGGCTGCCAAACGTAATTCTGTTCCTGCAGACACTGCCTCTATTAGCCGTGGCAAGAAACTGTTTGCAACCAACTGTGTGGTTTGTCACGGGCCGGGCGGTCGCGGCGACGGTCCCGCGGGCGCTGCACTCAATCCCAAACCGGCTGACCTGACCGAGATGGCGGGACAACACAGCGATGGCGACTTCGCCTGGAAGATCGCCAACGGGCGTGGGCCGATGCCGGCCTGGAAACAAGTTCTCGATGAAAACCAGATCTGGGATTTGGTGAACTACATCCAGACTTTGAGTGGCCCCAAGAAGCAAACCGACACCGGATACGGCGATCATGACAACAGCCATCATCACTAACCAGACGTCAGCAAGGAGCGCAGTCATGACTGGAACATTAAAAACCGTTTGCGCCGCAGGCCTCCTCATCGCGTTCGTGTCGGGTTGTGCTTCAGTCCCGAAAGATGCGGGTTTTGACGACGTGCGCAAGATAGTTGCCGAACGCACCGGCAAGCGCGTCGAATGGCGTCAAGAGAGAGCTGAAGACGAAATTGTTATTCAGGCTGTGCAAGAGATGCTCAAGGATGAACTCACCCAGGACAGGGCAGTGCAGATTGCGTTGCTCAATAACCGGCGCTTGCAGATAACTTACGAGGACTTGGGGCTCGCCCAGGCCAATCTGGTGCAAGCGGGGCTGCTGAGAAACCCCGTGTTCAACGCGGGGATACTGTTCGGGCCGACGCCTGCGGATCTGGTGTTTGGCGTCGTCCAGGATTTCTTGAGTATCTTGTATCATCCACTGCGCCGGAGCGTGGCGGAGGCCGAATTTGAAGCGGCGAAGATCAAAGTTGCAGGCGCAGTGTTGGATATGGCGGGCCAAACTCGCGCAGTGTTCTATCGCGCCCAGGCGCAAGTGCAAACCGTCGAGTTCCAACGCCAGGTTGTGGAATCCACCGGTGCGGCCTATGACGCGGCGAAGCGGCTGCATGACGCGGGTAATATCACCGATTTGACGCTCGCCAACGAACGGGCTCTCTACGAAGAAACCAGGCTTACACTAGCGGAAGCCGAGCTCGAGCTGGCTCAAGGGCGCGAGCGTCTTAACGTGTTGATGGGCCTATGGGGAACCGATACCCAGTGGAAAATCAACCCGCGTATGCCGGAAATACCCAATGACACGCTGGACCTTAACCGGCTTGAAACCCGCGCAATCGGTGCAAGCCTTGATCTCGCTGCTGCCCGCAAACGGATCGAAAGCATTGCCAGAGTGCTGGGGCTCACCAACGCGACCGCTTTGATTCCGGAATTCGAAGTTGGGGCAGCCTTTGACCGTGATGACGGAGTACGGAAATATGGTCCTACGGCCACGCTGCAAATCCCCATTTTCGATCAGGGGCAAGCCAGGCAAGCGGCCGCCCAATCGGAGTTGCGGCGCGCCCAGCAAGCTTACACTGCGTTCGCCATTGAGATTCGCTCTGCGGTGCGCTCTGCGCGCCAGGCGATGGAGGTCTCTTACGCCCGGGCGCTGCATGTAAAAAATGTCATCCTGCCGCTCCGCACCAAAATCGTGGATGACACGCTGCTCCAATACAACGCCATGCAAGTGGGAATTTTTCAACTGCTGCTCTCGCAACAGCAACAGATTGCGGCGGGCCGCCAGTACATCGAAACCCTGCGCGACTATTGGCTTACGCGCACGCAACTGGAACTGATCCTGAGCGGCCGCTTGGCCGATATGGGATCCTCCGCACAACCCATAACAACCACATCAAGTATATCCAACATGCAAACAGGAGGTCACTGACCATGATTACACGACGCAAATTTTTAACCACCGGAGCCGCCCTCGCTGGAGGCGCGGCCGTTCTTCAAAATTCACAACCGGCTCAGGCCGCGCCCGAGCGGCGTTGGGAAAAATCCTATAGCGGCGGACCTCAAGACCGGCCTGCGCTAACCCCGGGGCAACCGGGCCATGATTACAAGCCGGTCATCACCCCTAATGGCGCATCCCTGCCCTGGAATATCGTGGACGGCGTAAAAGTGTATCACCTCATCGCCGAGCCGGTACGTCACGAGTTCGCTAGGGGTCTCGTCGGCGAATGCTGGGGCTATAACGGCCGGGTGCACGGGCCCACTATCGAGGCAGTCGAAGGCGACCGGGTGCGAGTTTATGTCACTAACAAGCTCCCCGCCCCTACCACGATTCATTGGCATGGGGTGTATTTACCGAACGGTATGGACGGTGTAGGTGGTCTCAATCAGCGCGCCATCAAGCCGGGCGAGACGTTCAAGTATGAGTGGACATTCCGCCAGCATGGCACCTTCATGTACCACTCGCACCATGACGAGATGACGCAGATGGCTATGGGCATGATGGGGATGATCGTCGTCCATCCGCGCGGCGGCACCCAGGTCAACCGCGACTTCGCCATCCTGCTTTCTGAGTGGCGGATCGATCCTGGCACCTTTCGCCCCAACCCCAATGAGATGACGGAATTTAACGTGCTCACCATGAACGCCCGCTGCTTCCCCGGCACCGAGCCGCTAGTAGTCAAGAAAGGCGACCGGGTGCGAATCCGTATCGGCAACCTAAGTGCAATGGACCATCATCCGATCCATTTGCATGGCTATCACTTCACGTTGGTTGCAACCGACGGTGGTGACATTCCGGTTTCCGGACAGTGGCCGGAGACGACGATTCTGGTGCCGGTAGGCAATACGCGCGATGTTGAATTCATAGCCGACGCACCGGGAGACTGGGCGATGCATTGCCACATGACTCACCATGTCATGAATCAGATGGGGCACAACGCACCCAACCTCATCGGCATGAACCCGGGGGACCTGGATAAGAAAGTGGGTTCGCTACTGCCCGGCTACATGACCATGGGCCAGTACGGTATGGGCGATCACGGCGAGCACGTGGAAATGGGGCACATGGCGGTGCCGAAGAATAGCATTCCGATGGTGGGCGCCCGAGGTCCCTTCGACTACATCACCATGGGTGGCATGTTCAGCATTGTTAAGGTACGGGTAAACTTAACGAGCTATGCCGATCCCGGTTGGTATAAGCACCCCCAGGGCACAGTCGCTGACCTCGCAAGGGCTGACGAGTTGCAACGGGATGGGGTGCAGAGAGGGTAATAGTTAAGGAACCTCTGATTAAGTCCTCCGCGAATTGCGTTGCGGGCAAAATGCGGATGGATGCGAGGCGCGCGACGAAGGGCGTAGCCGGGACTACGACACCGAGGAGCGCAACGACGCAGACACCGCATTTTAGCGCAACCCGGAGGGACGGGGCTTTCCGGGCGGTCTGCTTTGTCGCTCGGCTTGCCAAGGGGAATGGCCATTGGCTGCGCCTCGCTTCGCGCATCCCATCCCGGAAAGCCGCCGTCGCAACTGCGTGGGACTTAATCAGAGGTTCCTTAAATTCATAAATTTATTTTTGGGTAATTAGGGCGAAATGTAACCAAAATAGGTGCTCGGGAACCGCTCTCGAGCACGTCCCCAATCAGGCAGGGCGCTGGGAGCTTGCAGTAAGAATCGTCTAATCGTTTCTAGACCGGTACCCCAATCCCTGCTGCACGGAGTGTGGCTTCGTCTGGTCCGCGGCCAGCACAGCAATTTGCAAGCTTGCCATCGACGACGACAGCGGGAACGCTACGGACACCGTATCGTTTCGCTTTCTTAGCGACTTCCGGTTGGTGCATGTCGAGGATTTCGACCTCGCATGACGGGCAGGCAATACGATTGATAAGCGCAATAGTATCTTCGCACACCACGCAACTTGCGCTAAATACTTCGATCTTCCGAGTTGTAGCCATAGATTTCTCCTTAACGCGCCTCTGCTTTTACTTCGCTTTCCCCTGCGGCGCATGCAGGGCAAGGGGCTATTTGTGATGGTTTTTGACGGATGCCAATGAAGATCGCGACGACAAGTAAACCGATGCCGACGGTAGTAAGCCAATCAAGCTCAAACGCGAACTTGCCGAGTAATACGATTGCTGATGCTGGGATGCCTATCATTAGGGCAGCCCACTGCCGGACGCGTCTTGCCTGTATTACTAAAGCACTAAGGGCTACCGTGAGAAAAGTAATCGTGAGCGGTAGCAAATAAGGCGTGTAGTCAAAGAACTCCAATCCCAGGACGCTCAGAAGTGTCGCATAGGCTGGTAGGCATAAGGGGCACGCGAGTTTGGGCAGCAGCGCGGTTCCGATTGCTGGAAATGACGCAGCAATCGCTTGCCAACGGCCCTCGCCAGCGATGCGACGCTTTCTCGCTGGAGCACCCGTGAGCAGGGCAGCACAGATTAACTCGAGCGGTGGTGTTGGTTGCAGAGTGCCATCACCACCACTGTAAACGCGGCAAGCGTGGGTGCCGGATCTCGAGCTAAATTCGGCGATGTCCTTGCCGTCCACAAGGATGGTTGGCGAGCCGAAGCTTTGGACGTATTCAGGGTTTTCTGGTAAGTCGCGTTCCCATTCCTTCCATCTCGCGGAAACGCCAATCTTAGTGAATGCCTTGATCAGCAGCGATCGTGTCGCAGCGACATTTTGGCAGTCGGCATCATAGATCAACTCGACGTTCATCTTTAATCCCTCTCGCTTTCAAGGGCTTCAAGGATCGGGCATTCACTTGTCGGCCCTTTGCCTTGGCAGGCTGTGGCGAGCTTGCTTAACGCGCCTTTGATCCGATGCAGTTCGTCGATCTTCTTGTTCACCATTGAGATCTTTTGGCGGGCGCGTTGTCGGATATCGCCGCATGTAGAGCCCGGGCGCATGCGCAATGACAGCAGTTCCTCTATTTCGCTAAGGGAGAAACCCAGTGCCTGCGCCTGCCTGATAAATCGGAGGCGACGGATCGCATCATCTGAATACATCCGGTAACCTGAGGCAGTGCGCGCAGGCTTCGGTAGCAGACCGCGCCGCTCGTAGTAACGGATAGTTTGGACCTTCACGCCGCCTTGATCAGCGACTTTACCGATCGTTAGTGATTCTGGATCTCGCATATCAGCATTACCCTGGGTGTCCATACTATAAACCCTACACCTAGGTATAGAGTCAAGAGGGTGTTGCGGGGATCGGCTAGAGAGGGGTGGGGGTAAAGCGGTACCCCCATTGGGGTAACACGGGGGCTTACGGTTAAATTCTAACAGAACAAGAACGTTTCTCCGACTTCGGCGCGCTCTGGAGAAACTCACCGCGCAACTGGAAAAACTGGGCTAAGGATAGTACCTTCCCCGCATGCGCTGGCAATACGCTTCGAGGTTGGGGTATTTCATGGTGTGCTGCTTGAGCGGGGAATCCAGCGGAACCAGAATAATGTTGGCGAGAAAAGCATAGGCAGTGGCATCGAGCGAAGTCGGGGCCTCACCCATGAAATAAGGCTTGTCGCCCAGGAAATCGGCGAGCGCGGTGATGTCGGTTTTGCCGATGTGATGAACCTCCTCAGCCCCGTGACGTCCCATGCCGTGTCCCCACATCTGCCTGGCAACGCCGCGGCGCGCCAAGGCGGAAATCGGCCCGCGCAGCAAAGCCGGCACCGGCTTGAAAAACTCCGCTTTGGTCGCCTCCCAGCCTTGCGGCTCCATCCAGCGCGAATACGCCAGTGCCCAGTAGAGATTTTCTTCCATCATTCTACGCAGCGCGACTGCTTGTGCGTTCTCAAGCGGGGGGAGTTTTGCATCGAGCGCATCGCCGTAGGTTGATTTTAGGTATTCAAATATGAAGCCGGAATCAGCGACAACCTTGCCGTTATCATCGATGTAAGGCAGTTTCCCTTTGGGCGCCTTGAAATGGCTGGCATTGGGCACGATTTCGTATTGCAAGCCCGCCATGCGCAAATAGTTTTCCACCTTCATGCAGAAGGGGCTGGCGTTGGGCAGTCCAAAAGCAGGCTTGAATTGATAGAGTTTGATCATGCGGGCAAGCGCGCCGAATCAGCGTTTCTTCATGAAAAAGGTAAATTCGCCGCCGGCTTCGGTTTGCGACAGCAATTCGTTTCCGGTTTGTCTCGCAAACGCCTGGAAATCCTTGACCGAGCCGGGGTCGGTGGCGAGCACCTTCAACACCTGCCCTGAATTCATTTCAGCCAGCGTTTTCTTGGTGCGCAAAATCGGCAAAGGGCAATTCAAGCCGCGGGTGTCGATTTGCCTGTCGAAGTTCATGCCGCAACTCCCGTGAGTGGCAGCCCGTTTCTCACCCAGGCGTTGACGCCGCCCTGCAGATTGTAAACCTTGCCGAAGCCTTTGCCGGCGAAAAAAGTGCAGGCCTGCGACGAGCGCGGGCCGGACTGGCAGTAAAACACGGTGGGCGTTTCCACGTCCCATTCCGCCGCCTTGGGCGGAAGCAGATGCAGCGGAATGTGAATCGCGCCTTCGATCATGCCGCGCGCCACTTCAGCATCGCCGCGGACATCAACCAGCCGCAAATTCCCGCTCGACTGCATTTCCTGCAAGCGGGCTGTGCTGATTTCCTGGAGGTTGGGCATGCGAAAAATATAGCAGAGTTTACCGTCGCAGCAAACACGGCTCAGAAAATGCTGATTTTGCGATCCAAAAGCAGTTGCGAAAGCCGCGTGTTGGCAGCGGCGAGGCGATCGACCAGGATTTGCAGAAACGCGCGATCGAACTGGGCGCGGCAGTTTTCCGAGGCCTGCGCCAGCGAATCCGCGGCGATTTCAATCGCGATGGCATCATCGACTGTCGCGATGCTGGCGGTGCGCTTGAACTGGGCCTTGCCCAAATAAGCCATTTCGCCGAAGCATTCTCCGGCTTGCAACACGTTGAGCAGCTTGCCGTCCTTGCTCACGTTCACTTCGCCGGAAGCAAGGATGAAAAACGACTTGCCGATTTCACCCTCCTTGAGCAGCGTGATGCCCGGCTTGTACTTGTGCCAGTTGGTGATGCGCAGCACCTCCCACAGCTCGGAATCGTTGAAATTCCCGAAGAACGAGAGCTTGCGCAGGGTGTCGAAGCGTTCGCCCTCGGAAAAGTCCTCCTTGGGCTTTTCCAGCGTGTTGTAGACGTCGATCAGCGCCTGCGCGAAATTTTCCCAGGTTTGATAGCGCATATTCAGTTCCTTGCGCAGCGCAGTCTTGGCGATCACATCCATATGGACGGGTATTTCCGGACGGTGCAGGCTGGGCGGCGGCGGATCGACGTTGATGATCTGGTACACCATGCTGTAGTTGTTGGCGGCAGAAAACGGCAACTTCCCGGTCAACAATTGATACATAACCACACCCAGCGAAAAAATGTCGGTCTGGTGATTGAGCGGCATCTCGCGCACTTGCTGCGGCGACATGTAGGCCGGTGAGCCGATGCCGACGATTTGCGTGGTGTCGGCGCCTTCGGTGAGCGCCGTGCCGAAGTCGGAAATCTTGATGTCCAAGTCCGAGGTCAACAAAATGTTCGCCGGCTTGATGTCGCGATGGATGATGCCGTGGCGATGGGCGAACGCCAGTGCGCGGCCGGCCTTGAAAATGATTTCGATGACCTTGTCCACCGACAGCAGGTTTTCGACCTTGCAGTATTTTTCCAGCGTGCCGCCCGCGACGTATTCCATGACGATATAGCTCAAATCATCCTCCACCACCGCATCGTAAATGGCGACGATGTGCGGATGCGAGAGCTTGCCCACCAGCGATGCTTCAGTCAGGAAGAGTTTCTTATAGCGGCGCCCCTGCTGCTTGTCGCGCAGCGCTTTTGAATCCACCAGTTTGATCGCGACCTGGCGGTTGGCAAAAGGGTCATTGGCGAGATAGACCTTGCTGGTTGCCCCCTTTCCCAGTTCCTTGACGATTTCGTATTTGCCGATTTTGTCCATGACCAGGCCGCATTACAGCGCGGCAAATCAATTCCACATACAATACAGGGAGCCTCTGTTTCAGAGGTTCCTTAGTTTATACGAAGCAAGCAACCTATGGACATCCCTTCCAGGACGATTGAACCCCCGCCTAGCGTATCTTTTGCCGAGGCTTTCCGCTACTGGCTCAAGCTGGGCTTCATCAGCTTTGGCGGACCGGCCGGGCAAATCGCCATCATGCACCAGGAACTGGTGGAAAAGCGGCGCTGGATTTCCGAACGGCGCTTTCTGCACGCGCTCAACTATTGCATGCTGCTGCCCGGGCCCGAGGCCCAGCAGCTCGCGACCTATATCGGCTGGCTCATGCACAAGACGCCGGGCGGGATTGTCGCCGGCGTGCTGTTTGTTCTGCCTTCGCTGTTTATCCTGATCGCGCTGACCTGGATCTATCTCGCATTCGGCAACGTCCCGGTCGTGGCTGGAATCTTTTATGGGATCAAGCCGGCGGTGACGGCAATCGTGGTGTTCGCCGCCTACCGCATCGGCTTGCGCGCGCTGAAAAATGCCGCGCTGTGGATGCTGGCGGCTGCCGCGTTCGTCGCCATCTTCGCGCTGAAAATACCCTTCCCTTACATCGTGCTGGCCGCCGGCATCATCGGCTATTTTGGCGGGCGCTTGGCGCCGGCGAAATTCGCCATCGGCGGTGGACATGGCGCTTCCGACAAAAGTTTTGGCCCCGCCATCATTGACGACCACACGCCGACACCGGAACACGCGCGCCTGAGCTGGCCGCGCTTCGCTTTTTACAGCGTGGTCGGGCTGGTGTTGTGGGGCGGGGCGATGGCCATCCTTGCCTCGCTCTACGGCTGGGAAGGCACGCTCACCCAAATGGGCTGGTTTTTCACCAAGGCCGCGCTGCTCACTTTCGGTGGCGCCTATGCGGTGCTGCCTTACGTTTACCAGGGCGGCGTCGAATATTACCAGTGGCTCACCCCGGCGCAAATGATAGACGGCCTCGCTCTGGGCGAGACCACGCCGGGGCCGCTCATCATGGTGGTGGCGTTTGTCGGCTTCGTCGGCGGCTGGAGCAAGGAATTGTTCGGCCCTGACCTGTCGTTTGTCTCGGGCGCCATCGCGGCAACCGTGGTGACTTACTTTACTTTCCTGCCGTGCTTCCTGTTTATCCTGCTCGGCGGCCCGTTTGTCGAAACCACCCGCGGCGACATCAGATTCACCGCTCCGCTCACCGGAATCACCGCCGCGGTGGTAGGAGTGGTGCTGAATCTCGCCTTGTTCTTCGCTTATCACGTGCTATGGCCGCGGGGCTTTGGCGCGGCGTTTGAGTGGCCGCTGCTCATCATCGGAATCGCGGCGATGCTTGCGCTGTTTCGCTATCGGGTCGGAATCATCCCGGTAATCGCCGCCTGCGGCGCTGCTGGCTTAATCTACACCTTCCTTACTCAACTTTTCCGGTAGGAGAACACCATGACCCACAAAATGACGCCATTATCCCGCGATCCCGGCAGGCTTAAGACTCTAGCAGCAGCTCTTGCAGTTTTCACTGCGACTGCGGCGACCGCTGAAACCGTCAACTTCGATAACGACAATCCGGGCACGCTTCCTGCGGACTGGATGGCTGGGGCAACCGGCAAAGGTTCACCCAAATGGTCGGTTGAGCGCGACGCCACTGCGCCCAGCAAACCCAATGTCCTGACACAATCAGGGCAAGGTATTTTCCCGTGGTGTGTTAAGAAAGCGACTTCCATCACCGATGGTTTCGTGGAAGTAAAGTTCAAACCCATCGCAGGACGTGAAGATCAAGCGGGTGGTCTCGTCTGGCGCTGGAAAGACGGGGACAACTATTACGTTGCGCGCGCGAACTCACTGGAAAACAATGTCTCGCTCTACTACACAAAGGGGGGCTCACGTCATACGATCAAGTATAAAGATGCCTCAGTCCCGGCCAAGGTGTGGCATACCTTGCGTGTTGAATTCAGCAGAACGCGAATAAAAGTGATGCTTGACGGAATAACCTATATCGAGCTGGATGACGACCATATCAGCGAAGCCGGTGCGGTCGGAGTTTGGACCAAAGCGGATAGCGTAACCTCGTTCGACGACTTTAGTTATGGTGCTGTCGGATCCAAGTGAGCAACAAAACAATCGTCAGGAGTAATAAGAAAAACAGACTTTCTCCTCCATTAATGAACGACCGCGAAATCCTTTATGCCACGGCTTTTCTGCGCGCCCTCGCTACCGGCATGATGGGAGTGTTGCTAGGAATCTACCTTGCCAAGCTCAACTTTACTGCCAGTGAAATCGGATGGGTGATTGGCGCGGGGCTATTGGGCGCCGCCGTCGCCGCACTGCTGGTAACGCTTGCCGGGGACCGCTTAGGCAGACGACGGATATTGTTTGCTATTTCTATTCTAGGTGCGGCGGGAGGTCTTGGCGCGGCGCTCTATTCCAGCTTGGCAGCGGTGAGCTTTGCCGCCTTCATCGGCATGCTGAACGGGATGGGCAGAGACCGCGGTGCGGCGCTGGTGCTGGAACAGGCTATTCTGCCCGCGGCCGTCTCCAACGCAGCGCGCACCCGTGCCTTTGCCTGGTACAACGTTTTGCAAGACATCGGACATGCGGCAGGCGGACTGCTTGCTGCGCTTCCTGAACTGCTGCGCCATTTAGGCGGCGTTGACGAAATCACCTCATTCCGCGTTGCAGTAATATTTTATGCCTTGCTGCTGTGCTTCTCCGCTTTTTTTTACCTACTGTTGTCTCCTGCCGCAGAAGCGCCGGCCCCCATAGAACGCCGACGCATCGCGCCGGAAAGCCGCAAAATATTGTGGCGAATCTCGGCCTTGTTCGCGCTGGATAGCCTGGCCGGTGGATTTCTTGGTTCGGCACTTCTGTCGTTTTTCTTTTACCAGCGGTTCGAAGCCAGCGCAGCCCTGATTGCGGTGCTGTTTGCTTGCGCGCGCACCGCCAATGCTTTTTCCCACCTTGGCGCAGCGTGGCTCGCGAAGCGCTTCGGGCTGGTAAACACGATGGTGTTTACCCACATTCCCTCCAGTGTGCTAATGGTTACCGTCGCCTTTGCCCCGAATTTTTGGGTGGCTGCGGTTCTGTTCTTGCTGCGCGAAGGATTGGTAGAGATGGATGTGCCCACGCGCCAGTCGTATGTGATGGCTGTAGTCCGCCCCGAAGAACGCACCTTTGCTTCAGGAGTCACTCATCTGGTACGACTGGGCGGCTGGGCGGTTGCGCCCTTTTTTGCCGGCATACTCATGCAGTTTGTCGCGCTTTCCACGCCGCTTGTCATCGGCGCCGGACTAAAAATTACCTACGACGTTATGCTGTATATCGCGTTTCGTGGCATCAAACCGCCGGAGGAAACGTAAGGTCCAGACAAGTTTCTAGTCGCCTCAGCAGTAGTTGTGGGTCGCTATTGCTTGCGCAACTCGACTTCGAGGGCGCGGAATTCCTTGAGCCGCGCTTCAACGGCGGAGAGCTGATAAAAATCGCCGTCGCCGCTTTTCAGCGCGATTTGCAGCTGCTCAATCGCCAAAGGCAGGTTGCCCAGCAAATAGTAGGCTTCAGCCTGTGACTTGTGTTGCAGTAATTTTTTGTCTAGCGCCGCATAGCTCTTCGCCTGCAGCAGATAAAGATGATAGTCCTCGGGATATAGCTGCAGCTGGTTTGAAGCGAGATTGAGTGCGTCCTGCGCCTGGCCCTTTTGCAAGAATATATCGCTGCTGATGTAGACCAGCGGCCGGTATTGCGGATAATTTTTCAGCGCCGCGCGGTAAATGGCAGTCGCTTCCGCGGTTTTGCCGCTCGCCGATTTAAGCTGTCCGGCCAGGATTTCAATCAAGGGGCTGGGCTGCGCGATTTTGCGCACCTGCGCGAGCTCCTGCTCGGCGCGCTCGAGGTTGCGCCCGCGCAACAACGCAATCGTCAGCCCGAAGCGCTGCGCCGCTTCGCTTGTGTATTTTTTCTCCTGCAGGCTGTCTTCGAAGTAGGCGATCGCGTCTTTCGGCGATTCTTCCTGGGCGCGCAGGCGCGCGCGCAGGAACTGGAATTCCTGGCTGTCGAAGACCTGCCGATAGCGCAGGTGCTGCACGCGGTTTTGCACATCGGCTATGCGCTCGAAGGTCAGCGGGTGAGTGCGCAGGTACGAGGGCGCATTGCCTTCGACGAAGCGGGTGGACTTCTGCAGGCGCTCGAAAAACGCCGGCATGCCGCGTACGTCAAAACCCGCCTTGTCCAGCGTCTGCAGGCCGATGCGGTCCGCCTCGCGCTCATGCTCGCGGGTGAAATTGAGCTGGTTCTGCGCTACGGCTGCCTGCGTGCCAATTATTGCCGCTTGCGAGAGCTGCGGGTTGGAGCGTGCCGCAAGAATGGCTATTGCGATGCCCGCCAGCGAAGTGGCGATCGACTGCTTTTGCGCGGCGAGGAGGCGCGCGATGTGGTGCTGGGTCACGTGCGCGATTTCGTGCGCCAGCACCGAGGCGAGCTCGGACTCGCTCTGCGTGGCGAGAATCAGCCCGCTGTGCACGCCGATAAAGCCGCCGGGCAGGGCGAAGGCGTTGATGGAATTGTCCTTGAGGGCGAAAAGCTCGAGGCTCACCTTCGGTTCGTCGCCGCTGGAAGCGAGCCGGTAACCGAGATTGTTAAGATAGTCGGTGAGCTGGGGGTCGTCGAGGAAACTCGGGTCGGCGCGGACCTCGCGCATGATGCTCTCGCCGAGCTGCCGCTCCTGCCGCGGCGAAAGCGTATTTTGCGAGGCATCACCCAGTTCGGGCAGGCCTTCGGCGAGGACGCGCGGCACCAGCAACAACAGCAAGGCGATTAGATAGCTTAAACGCATGATGCTATGATAAAACTCTTTAGGCAGAGTTCCTAATCGGTACCCTACGATTTTATGGTCAAGAAGCTCACGCATTTCGATGCCCAAGGTCGGGCGAGCATGGTGGATGTGACGGAAAAAGGCGAAACTCGCCGCATTGCGCGCGCTTGCGGCAGAATTGTCATGCTTCCCGCAACGCTCAAGAAAATTCTCGCGGGCAGCACCAGGAAAGGCGATGTGCTGGGGGTCGCGCGGATTGCCGCGATTCAGGCGGCCAAGCGCACTGCGGAACTCATTCCTCTTTGCCATCCTCTTGCGCTGACCAAGATATCGGTGGAATTCAGCGTGGACCAGAAAGCAAGCGCAGTGGAATGCCTCGCCACCGCCGAGACCGTGGGACGCACCGGCGTGGAAATGGAAGTACTTACCGCGGTGAACGTGGGGCTCCTCACTATTTATGACATGTGCAAGGCAGTGGATCGCGGCATGCGCATGGATGGGATCAGGCTCTTGCACAAGGAAGGCGGCAAATCCGGCCTGTGGCGGGCGGAACAAGCCAAGCCGGTAAAATCCAAGAAAACCGTAAAAACCTAGCCTTTGGGTGGCCAGCCGTGGGTTTCCTGCTGGCAATCCCGGCACCAAGCGTATAAGGCATCGTAGACCACCATGCCGTGCTTGAGCATCTCGTGATCGTCCACGAAGTTGCGCGAGAGCCCGAGCGAAACCGCCAATAAGCCTGCCGCCTGCGGCGCCAAATCCAGCCTCGCCGTATCCGCCCCGCGCACGATGACCGCCAGTTGTTTGAGCGCCGGGTCGCCGAGCCGGTATTTCTTGAGAAATGCGTCAAAACTGCACAACTCGCCCACATGTGACATCTCCACACCCGGAATGTCGTAGGGAATGGCGCCGGTGGTTTGTGCGACTTTTAGCACCTGGTCAGCGGGAACGAAAACGAATTCCGGCTCCTTGTCAATGAAACGCGTAATCAGCCAGGGGCAGGCGATGCGATCGATTTTCGGACGCTCTCTTGTGACCCAACGCATAGATTGACTCCATAAGAATTGGTGAACCTGGACGACTTTTTGCAAACTAATATTCTTGCGGATGCCTTCTGCTACGATTTACGATACCATAATCGGCAATATAACGGTTTTGTTAGGGAATCAGGTTTATGCATAAACTGCGCCGTGCGTTTTTGCTGAAAAACGGGGTGCTTTTGACCGCATTTGCCGCAGGGCTACTGTTGCGGCCCCTACGGCTTCTTGCCGCGGAATGGAACCAGTTTGGCTTTCGAGCAAAAGCGCTGGCCGATGCGCTGAAAAGCATAGGCGCAATTAATGCTACACTGAGCAATGACATCCTGATTAAGGCCCCGGATCTCGCCGAAAACGGTGCGCGGGTACAGATTGAAATCTTGAGCAAAATTCCCGGCACCCAGATGATCGCGATTCTCGCCGAGAAAAACCCCTTCCCGCTGATTGCCAGCTTCGAGTTCGCCGACGGCGCGGAAGCTTTCGTTTCCACCTACATCAAAATGGGCGAATCGGCCAATGTGCGGGTGGTGGTGAACGCCGGCGGCAAGATGTATACCGCGGCGAAAGAGGTCAAGGTCACGATAGGCGGTTGCGGGGGATGAAAAATGGCTGACGGGATAAAAATCCGGGCGCAACTGCGAGACGATGTCGCCGACATCAAGGTGCTGATCAGTCACCCCATGGAAACCGGCCAGCGCAAGGACAGTCAGGGCAACCTGATACCGCTTCACTTCATCAAGAAGGTAAGCGCCACGCTGAACGGCAAACTGGTGCTGGACGCGCAATGGAGCCAGGCGATTGCTAGGAATCCCTTCCTCGGCTTCAAAATCCGCGGCGCCAGGGCCGGCGATAAAGTGGCGGTAAGCTGGAGCGATAACCAGGGCGAAGCCAATTCCGTCGAGACCACCGTCACCCCAGCGAACTGAACGATGCGGCGTAGGGGTTGTTCGGCGCATAATAGCGAGAATTTTCATTGAACGGCTTACCGTCGGGGCCGAGCGAGCCGTACACTTCATCGGTGGACAAGCAGTCTCCATGGCTCTCCGCCGCCAGATTCACGAGGGCCCCCGGACGATGTTCCACAAACGACCCCGCGACCCATTCTCAGTCCGCGATATCGCCCTGGACCAGGCAGTAGTTTCTGTCATGCTCGAGGCTCGCCAGATTGTCTGGGTTGTCGGCGTAGGTAAGCTTTTTCATGTTGAGCACGGGGACGGCCTCGGTCGCCATCCAGTCGAGAATAAAGTTGGACCCGATAAAGCCGTCGTCTCCGTTGACCAGAATTAAATCGCGCCTCCCCCGGATGTACGGCTTGTGATCCAGCTGCAATCGCTTCATTGGAACTTTCCGGTCACATTGTACTGCGGGAACCCTCCCCCATTCGCCCAAATCTGTAAAAGCAGGAAGCTTGTGACTTGTCCGTATTCACATGATTTACTTGCGGGCCTCGATGAATATGCGCGCTTTGAAGTAACGTCCAACAAAAGGCAGGTATGACAAAAAATGTAAGAAACGTAACACATTGTAATGAGGAAGAAGCAAAATTCTATGAATTCGGAATCCTGCTTTCTTTAATAAAGTCACATTTTCCTCTGGCGTGCGGACCGCGATATGTTGTGGAAATTGTTTCACGAAAAAATTGTTATTTTTCATAACCTCTAAAAAAAATCTCGCGTTGGGCGTATGCAAATACAAACGTCCATAACATGCCAGTGAATTTCTTATTCTCCCAAGTGTATCCAGCCACTCCTGGTCATACACATGTTCCGAGAAATCCATGGCGAAGCCAATGTCGAACTTGTCGGGGTATTTTTTGCAAAAGTCCTGGATTGAAGAGCACTCAAAGTAGGCATTATCGAATCCAAAATCGTTTTTCTTTGCAACAGCCCGATCTATAAAGTGTCGGGAAAAATCAACGCCGGTATATGATTTGACTTTTGGAGCGACATGAGGCATCAACACTCCGCTTCCGCAAGCGAAGTCAACGACGTTCTTGTCCTTATCAAGCTCAATGTATTCAAATAATCTTTCCAGACGTAAAAAAGAATTGGTCTTCTCGAATTTGTCGGCGTAATCTTTTCCGTGAAGACTTTTGAGCTCTTGTTTCGTTTTCACGTGACCATATCTTTTAGGTAACCGTTAATTTGGTTCTTGTTTTGACGTCTATATGGGTATCCTACGTCGCATAATAAGGACGGTCAACAGCAAAACTTTCTAATAGCCGTATAAAGTAACAATGAAGAAACTGGCAATCAAGGCCGTTCTGAAGCGAAAATCGCATCATGCTCAAAGCACCAAGAAGCTCACGTCCTTCATTGATGCTGGCGCAAATGTAAATAAGCAAAGTGACTCATAAAATATGCCTAAACTCAAGTATAATTAAGATCCATGAATCTGTTTAAAAAAGCATGGCTGCTTTTGTTTATAGTGGCCAGCCTTTTCTTTGTTTATGATTACCTGCAACGGCAGGTGGGCGGACTCCAGCAGTCTTTCAAGTTCTACCCGGTGTTCTTTTTTCTGGCTGCTCTTGTATACCTTCTGTTCTGGTTAAACGTAATATGGTGTTGGAGACAAATTGTTTCGATTATTGCCAACGTAAAACTATCTTTTAGCGCCGGGTTTCGCCAGATTGCTTTGATGACACTTGGCAAGTATTTACCAGGCAAAGTTTGGGGCATGGCGGCTCGTGCCGCCCTAATAAAGCAACAAGGTATCGGGTTCAAGGAAGCCTTACTTGCGACTTTCCACGAACAATATTTGTTCCTGCACGCCGCTGTCGTACTCAGTTGTTTGCTGCTGGCGGTTCTTTTTGAAGCTGCGTGGAGTCTGGCCGTGGGCTTGTTGGGCCTCTTGAGCATTCCCTTCGCTTTACTATCCCAAAATTACATCTTCATCCTATTTAACTACTCGTCCAGAAAATTAGGGTATCGAGATGTACTCGACAAGACAAATATCCTGTCTGCGAAGAACTACTTAAAAATACTGGCCGCTTACTTTCTAGTATGGATCTTGAGCGGTATTGCGTTTGCTGGTGTTTACTTAGCATTTTTCAACTCACACTTCAGTTTGGAACTGTTGTTTGCCCTGATACTGGCAAACACAGTCGGCAATACCTTAGGTTTTCTCGCTCTGTTCGCCCCCGGCGGCATAGGCGTAAGAGAGGGCGTGGCGAGCAGCATCTTAGCCGGATTCATGCCGCTCGGAGACGCGGTGATACTCAGTCTGTTGTTCAGGTTATGGGTGGTCGTCTTCGACGCGCTCAGCAGCCTGGTTCTGCTGTGGCCTAGCGATACGACATACAAAGCGTGACGGCTACGAGATGATTACTTGTTTCATGGGGACACGGGCGCAGTTAATAAAAATGGCGCCCGTCATTCTGGAAATTGAGCGGCGGGGATTGCCATTCTGTCTAGTTTTTACCGGACAGCACAAGGAAACCATCGATAACTTGATTGCAGACTTCGGTATCCAAACCGAACGCAAGTATTTGTATACCGGCAAAGAAATTACGGGGCTGGTCCACATGGGCTGGTGGTTTGTGCGTTGTTTGTGGCAATGCCTGCGCCATGCCGACGAATTCCTGCCGCGAACGCAAAAAAAGAAAAACGCGATTCTGGTTCACGGCGACACGTTTTCGACGCTTCTTGGGGCGGTGGTCGGCAAGCTAAGAGGCATAACGGTAGCGCACATTGAGGCCGGGTTGCGATCCGGCAATATTTTTCATCCATTCCCCGAAGAGCTGACCCGCCGCGCAGTTTTCAGGTTGTCCGATCTGGCTTTTTGCCCGGGAGAATGGTCCTATAACAATATGGAAAAATATTCCGCAAGGCGGATTAATACCGGACACAACACACTGCTCGATGCGCTTGCCATCGCGCTCGCCGCGCCGCAAAAAACCGACGCGCCTTTCCCCGCAAAGGCATACGGCATCATTTCCATCCATCGTTTTGAGAACATCTTCAGCCGGCGGCGGCTGGCCCGCATCATCCGCCTACTGGAAAAGGCCGCAGCGCAGCATCCGCTGGTTTTTGTCCTGCACCCCGCCACCAGAAAAAAGCTGACTCAATTCAATTTACTCGCCGGACTCGAAGCCAACCCGCGCATCAAGCTGCTGCCGCGCATGGGATACGTGGAGTTCGTCCAGCTTATCCAGCGCGCCCGCTTTGTCGTCACCGACGGCGGCAGCAACCAGGAAGAGCTGTCGTATCTTGGCATCCCCACCCTGCTCATGCGCAAGGCGACCGAACGGCAAGAAGGGTTACAGACAACGGCAACATTATGCGCATATGATGAAAATATACTAGAGCAGTTCTTGCTAAGACTGCCAGTCCATGTCCCGCGCGAACTTAACGCTTTGGGAGTCTCGCCTACCAAGCTTGTGGTTGATGAGCTTGCGGCTTATGGAAATTAGCGGCCGGCACCTGCCCGCGCCGCCAATTTGCCAATCGGGCAAAAAAAGCCGCTCCCGCTGCATAGCCAGTTCCAGCCCGGAGAAACCTGCTGTAAACTCCCACTAAGGGTTATGAATAGTGCCGCAAAGACCAATAATTAAACCAGCAAACAGCCGCTATTATGAATGTTGACTTGGTCGTTCCTTGCTTCCGCGTGAGCAGACAAGCTCCGGGCGTTATTGAAAAGGCGCTGAAGCAGAAAGAAATCCGCAACGTCATCGCGGTAGATGATGCCTGCCCGGAGCAAACCGGCAAATCAATAAAAAAAAGTTTCGCGGCAGAGCCTCGCGTGATCGTGATCCGGCACGAAACCAACCAGGGTGTGGGGGGAGCGGTACTTTCCGGCTATGCCCACGCTTTCGCCGCAGGCGCCGACATCGTCGTCAAGCTGGACGGCGACGGGCAAATGAATCCCGAACTGGTCCCGCTGCTAGTCGGGCCGCTGATTCAGGGACAGGCCGATTACACCAAGGGCAACCGCTTTTTTTACCCCAAACACCTTGACGGAATGCCCCGCTCACGTCTTTTCGGCAACGCCACGCTGTCATTGGTCAACAAATTTTCCTCGGGTTATTGGTCCATCATGGACCCGACCAACGGCTTCACCGCTCTGCATCACGCAGCCTACAGGCAATTGGACACCGAGAGTCTGGATCGCGGGTATTTTTTCGAAAGCGACATGTTGTTCCAGCTCGGCATCGCCAATGCCGTAGTGCTGGATGTGCCGATGTTTCCGCTTTACCGTGGTGAAACCAGCAGCTTGGATATCCCGAAGGTCATGCTGCAGTTTCCCGGAAAGTATCTCAACCGGTTTCTCAAGCGCATCGGATTCAAATACTTTGTTCGCGAATTCAACATCGCTTCCCTGGAAATCATGTGCGGCATCCCCGCCATCATCGCCGGCCTCGCCTACGGCATTTACCACTGGGCCAGCCATATGCGCATCGACGAGCCCACTCCGGCAGGGACCGTAATGATCGTCGGCCTGCTGCTGTTAATGGGATTCCAGCTGCTGCTTTCGGCAGTGAATTACGACATTACCCACGAACCCGACCTGCCCCTGTCGCAAAGAAATCCGACAGTGAATCCATCCTAGCCGGCATCAGGCAACCCAGATGACGTTATCGCTCTATTCCGGCCTGCCCAAAATTCCCGATTATCAGCGGCTACTCCAAAGCGATTTGTTCAAGTCAATGGAGGATTTTTCCGGCAGTTTTCTCCAGTCACAGTCAGAATATTTGAGGGGTTACCAGGGAAAATGGGTCAGGGATCCGCTGCACCAATGGAGCAGGCAGTGGGAATACCCGTTCGTATTCTCCAGAATTTCGGAATATGCAAGAAACGCGGGGCCGCGGTTGCATATTCTGGACGCGGGCTCAGGCATCACCTTCTTTCCCTTTTTCCTGTCATCCTGTTTCAGCAATTCAGCCATCTCCTGCTGTGATTACGATCGGTCTTTGGGAGACGTCTATTCCCGCCTGAACCGCAGCCTCTCGGGCCAGGTGCAATTTACTCCCGGAGATCTGCGCCACCTGCCATTTCGGAATAATACTTTTAACATTGTCTTTTGCGTATCCGTATTGGAGCATACCGATGCGTACCAAACCATCGTCGCGGAATTCCGGCGCGTGCTCAAGGAAACCGGCATGCTGATCGTCACTTTTGATATTTCGGTTAACGGCGAGGCGGATATTCCCCCGGAAAAAGCAGAACAATTGCTCGAAATACTTTATCAACACTTTCCCCGGAGCGAGAAAGTGGTGTACGCAAACCTGAAGGAAAAAGTGCGGGAGCGGGACATCGTGACGACTCGTTTCATCCGGCAAACCAACCTGGGCCTTTTGCCCTGGAAGTATCCGCTGCTCACTGCGATCAAACCACTCATCAAGCTGCGCCTGCCTAAAGCTCTTTATCGCAACTTGACATTCTTTTGTCATGCGTTCGAATGTTAGCAGGGTGTTGAAAAACTCTCCGGGAACCGCGTTTGACACGAAAAATGCTCAGATGCAAGGCGCGCGACGAAGGTCGTAGCCAGGACTACGATGCCGAGGAGGGCCCGCGTAGCGTCTGCACCTGCGAAGCTGTGCAGCG